>JASFTL010000177.1:0-7674 GCA_050053555.1 Desulfobacterales bacterium | reverse complement strand
GCTGCCGTTGTTTCGTTTCAGGAACCATTGTTGCGGACCGCATGCGGCCGGAGCCCCTAACGGGTCGAAGTCCCATGCGGGTCTATCGACAATAGAGGATAGAAAAACTCCCCGACCCCTCAGCTATTTGACTGCCGTGCTTTGAAGTATCTGTGTGGCCTGCTCGAGAATCCCCTCCGGAAAACCAACAATCGGATAGACCACCAGAAATCCGATGATCCAGAGCAGCAGCATGGACAGTATAAAAAATCCAAAGCCGTATTTTATAAAATCAATGGCTTCAAGCGCTCGCTTATTTGTATCCGGATAAACCCCCAGTGCAAATGTCAGCGCATTGGCGGGAGAGCCTACAATCAAAAAATGGGCGTAGGAAGATGCCAATGCCACGGCCATGCCGATGGCCCAGGGCTCACCGGCAACGCCGGTCATAATCCCCATGGGGACAACAATAGGCCCGATAAGAGCGACGGTGGCGGCATCAGACATAAAATTGGTAACCAGACCGGAGAAAGCGGACATGCCGACCCATAACCCGTAACCCTGACCCATGCCAATTTTTGAAAGGACGTTCAGAAAGGTGGTTGCCAGCCACAGGGCGCCGCCGCTTTCCTTGAGCAGGGCACCCAGGGTCAGGGCGCCGCAGTACATGAACCATGCGTTGAAGGAAACGCGCTCAATTATCTGCTCAAATTTAACAGTTTTGAACAAGACCGGCACGACCAGGGCCAGAAGTGCCGGACCGCCCAACCCCGTGGCTTCGCCGCCGAATATCCACAGAACCACAATGACAAAAAGCGTGCCGGCCGTAACATACTCGGGGTATTTCATTTTACCCATTCTGCGGGTCTCTTCCTTGATATGTTCCAGCCCGGGGGTAAGATCCCGTGTCTTTATCTTCTTGCTGAATAAAGTTGCCATATAAAGCAGCAACAGGGAACTGCCAAGCGGCACGAGGGGCCAACCGTATTTCATCCAGCCGGAATATGTAATCGGTATACCGTATTCGGTAAAGAAACCCATCATGATCACATTGCGTCCACCGGCCGAGGGGGTTCCGGGCCCGCCCATATTCAGGGCGAAACACAGGGAAAAAAGCAGATATTTGGCAAGGGCCGGATCGTGAACAACCTCCCCCTCCGGGCTGTTGGCCTTGACCGATCCATAATAGACTGCCATCAGTACCGGCACCATAAATGAACACATGGCAGGCGCCGACATAAATGAACCCACAATTGACATGCTGATGCACAGCACGATCATGGGAATCCAGAACCCTTTGGTCCATCCCAGCAGCCAGACTGCCAGGCGTTTATGGAAACCGACCTCCACCACCGTCGCTCCCAGGGCAAAAACACCCAGCATGAACATGGGCGCATCACCCGCAAAGGTTTTTCCGATCATATTGAAGGGCAGGAGCCCGAAAAAGTAAGCCATCAGCGGCATCAGGATGCCCGTTACACCGATCGGCAGAGCCTCGACTGCAAAAAAGACAACTGCCATGGGAACAATTCCCAGCACGATCATCGTTTTGGCAGCAGCCTCACTGGCATTATGCGCGATTTCCCAATCGATCATCTTTTGGACATACCCGTATTTTTCCATTATCTCGACAAGTGACTGGGGTGTCGGCAGAATAAAGGCAATCAGGATGAAAAGGCCAGCGCCAACTGCGATCCATAGCTCTTTTTTGGCGAATATGCCGCTTTTTTCTCCATGAGTGTGCATCAAAGAACTCCTTCTGAAGAACCCGCTAAAATTTGGGTTACAGCCATTCTATCGCCTGTAAAAATAAAATCCGAATTCAACATCAATCGCCTTTGATGATGTCGCAAATTTTTGTAAAAACATCCGAAAGCCGCAGTATTCCAACAACCTCATCACCGCTGGTCACCAGCAAAGAATGATACGGATTAACAACCAGCTGGTGTGTGGCCTCACCCAGCGTGGCATTTTCATCAATATACTCAGCCTCCGATGGCGCCTGGATAAAATCACCCACTTTCAGCTGGGTTGCCCGTTCGCGGAAAAACTGCAAGGGTTCCGTCCAAAGAGCGTAGTCTTCGAGCATGGATCTGATCAAATCCGGACTATATCCGGATCGCTCCAACACTCTCGTACCATTCACTTTTCCATAATTGGGTTCAAGGGCGACCAGGATGTCTTTTATGGTTATTCTGCTCATTACTTTTCCGTTCTCATCCAGCACCATTATCGCGCGATGCTTATGCTGGGACGGACCCAGTTTCATTTGGGCCTTTTCCAGGGCAAGGACCGCCTCGCGCAGAGTTGCCACATCGGGAACCGTTGCATACTTTTCAAGCGGCACCATCAATTCCTTTACCTTTATGGTTCTCATATTATTCTTCCCTTACCTAATCTTTATTTAAGGGGTTGGGGAGTTTTTTCATTCTCTATCCCCAATAGATCCGCATGGCGCTCCGGCCCGCAAGGGGTATCCGCCCCTGCGGGCCTGAACATTCCTTCGGTGGTCGTATAATGAATTTCAGGTAAAAACCCCCGATCCTTAATTTATACCGTTTGTCAAAAATATGTTCCGAAAAAAGGATGCGGTATAAGCGGTTGTAGCAAAAAAACGTACGACTATCGGAACGTTTTTTTGACAACCACTATAAGTAAAATGAGTGTTCAGTATCCTTTTTCTATTATTTGCGCAAGGATCAATGCTCCATTTTGTTTGCTTATTAGCCGCATGGTTCGAAAATAAAAAACCAGCATCGCACGATCGAATCTGATGCTGATCTATAAATGCCGGATATCGCGAGCCACACGACAATGGTTAGGATGGGTGCTGATGGCAATTCGTTTAGTCGTCAGTCCATAAAGCAGATCATGGAGAAAAAGGCGAATTGATATCTTCCAAAATCCAAGCTAAGTGCCTTGCGCCATTGTTCTATTTCTCATCATCATCCATATGCATTAACGACTTGAGAATACCCATGGGGCTGGACCCCATACTCAGCATTTCGAGTTCTTCCATTCGTTTTTTGTCGTGCTCAAATTTTTTCCGAAGCCTTGCTTCGTAAGCTTTTTTAAGCACCTCCAGGAGCTTTTCAAAGTCATAAGGCTTTTCCAGGTAGGAGTATGCACCCAGCTTCGTGGCCTCCACTGCGGAATCGATTGCACCATAGCCTGTCAGAATAATTACTTCCAAAAACTTATGCTTTTTCTTCAGGATCTGCAGAAGTTCCATTCCATCCATGCCCGGCATCTTCATGTCCACGATAGCGACGTCAAACTTCCCTTTTTTGGCGGCCTTTACGGCTTGTTTCCCCTCGGTGGCAGTTGTAACATTAAAATCCCTTATTCCGAGCCTTTCTGAAATTGATTTTAGAAAATCTTCTTCATCGTCAACGATGAGAAGCTTAATTTTTTTCTCATTATCTGACATAGAGATAACCTCCTTGCAAAAACATTTTCTTTGAATATGGATCATTATACCATGAGTATAATTACTCATTTTAAATGTCAAATGGAAAGGGGTCACATAGCGATGTTTCGGCTACGTTTGGCACGCCTGGCAATTATAGTCTAAGGTTCTGGCAAATAAATTCTGGGAGGTCGAACAGGGTAATCTTTGCAAGCAGGTTAGTTCATCTGGTTTTCAACGATCAGCGATTTGTCCGCTGCTATCTGCCAGCGGTTTACGAGCTTTTTTGCGTTGAAATCTGGCCCTGGCTGAATTTCTGAGATCTCTAACAATTAGATAGAGCGCCGGCACATATAGCAACGTCAGCACCGTAGCGGCCAGCAATCCAAAACAAATGCTGATCGCCATTGGGATTAAAAACTGGGCCTGAAAACTGCGTTCCAGTAAAATGGGCAACAGCCCGGCAATGGTCGTAATTGATGTCAGCAAAACCGGTCTGAACCTGGCTTTTCCAGATTCTACCACCGCTGTTTCAATATCAACGCCGCTGCGCGCCGAGCGATTGATAAAATCGATTAAAATCAGTGCATCGTTGACCACAATCCCTGAAAGCGCCACAATCCCAAAAATACTGATGATGGTAAATTCCATGCCCATGATTAGATGACCGAAGATTGCCCCAATCAGACCAAAGGGAATCGCTGCCATAATAATCACCGGTTGAATGTAGGAGCGAAACTGGCTGGCCAGCAAGAGAAAAATCCCCATCATTGCCAGCAAATAGCCGCTTTTAAGACTCTCAATCGATTCCCGCGTTCGCTTCTCCTGCCCTTCCAGATCGAATGTTATTCCCGGATAACGCTCAAGGAGTTTTGGCAGAAAATTGGCTTTCAGATCTGCCACAATCAGGCTGGCATTGGCAGTCGTTTCATCAATATCGGATATCACCGTTACGGTTCGTTTGCGACCCACGCGGTTGATGATCGAATAGCCCCGGCCGTGGGTGATATCGGCCACCTCTTCTATAGGGATCTCCTGGCCATCACGGGTGCGGATGCGCATCTCTTCAAATCCTGAAAGACTCCGCCGCTGCGTGTCCGCATACCTGACCATTACCTTGACATCATCTCTGCCGCGCTGAATGCGTAAAGCCTCTTCTCCGTAAAATGCCTGGCGTACCTGTCTGGCAAGATCGTGCATTGTGATTCCGATGGACCGGGCCCCTTCCTTTACGCGAATCTTTTTCTCCTGTTTGCCGGGCCTAAAATTGTCAGAGATATCGTAAGTCCCCGGATAGGTCTTGATCTCGTCTTTTAACTCATCGGCCGCCAGACTGAGTTGTTCAAAGTCCTGGCCGGTAAGCTGAATTTCGATTGCATTGCCGGCCGGCCCGCCTTCCAGCGTAAAAAACGCCAGCCTTTCGATTCCAGGCAATTCGCCAACCAGGCGACGCCAGGTACTCTGGATGTCACTGGTTGAAATTCCCTCTCGCTCGCCAGAAGTCACCAATTCAATCCAAACTTCTCCCACGTGGCTGCCAATTTCTGCAGGTTTCCAATCACGGCGTGGAATTAACCCAACCAACGCAAATGTATTTTTAACCAAATCACCGTTTTGCTCTGAGAACTCAGAAAATTCAGTGTTCAGGTCAAAGGCTTTTCGCTCGAGATGCTGAATGGTTTTTTCGGTCAGATCGACCGGGGTCCCCAACGGGTAGTTAATTTCGGCAACCAGCCAATCACTTTCGCCTTTGGGAAAAAATACAAACGGTACATATCCGCCGGCGATGATACCCAGGCTGATGATCAAAACTCCAATTCCGATGGAAAATGTAAAATACCGATTCTTGACGACATAATTGATGGCCGGATTGTAAAACCGCTTAATGGTGGTTCGCAGAACCCCCTCAACGCGCTGTGACAGGCGCTCATGCCACGAACTAGACTTTGCTCTTCTTTTCTCGGATTGCTTTAAGGCAAGATTCAGGTGGGCTGGAAGGATGATCAGGGCCTCGCCCAAGGATACGATCAGAATAATAATAACGGCCATGGGCATAACGGCGATGAATTTGCCCATGATGCCGGAAATAAACATCAACGGCAAAAAGGCAACCACGGTGGTTGAAACCGCCATGACGACCGGTCCGCCGACCTGCTTAAGGCCGTCGATCACTGCCGCTGAAGGCGATTTGCCCTGATTATAGTGGAAATAGATATTTTCACCCACAATAATGGCATCGTCCACAAGGATACCTAAGGTCATAATGAACGCAAACAGCGAGATCATATTGACGGTTTGACCAAAGGCGTTGAGCACTAAAAACGCAGCCATGAATGAGATGGGGATACCGATGGCCACCCAGAATGCCAGTCGAAAATTAAGAAACAGGGCCAAGGCGATAAACACCAGCGTGATGCCCTGGAGTCCGTTGCGCAGCATCAAATCGATGCGGTCCCGAACCAATATGGACAGATCACCCCAGATGGCCAGGTCAATATCATCGGATATCTGATGGTCGTGGGTGGCGACGTAATTGCGTGCGATGTTGGCGATTTCGATAACATCCTGTTCGCTGGTCCGGCTAATCCGGACGACAGCAGCCGGCTTGCCGTTAAAGCGGGCCTTTATATCAACATCCTTAAATCCATCAATGATTTCGGCAACCTGTCCGAGCCGTACGACGGTCCCATCGGTCAAGGTAATCAATGGAATCGCTTCAAATTCCTTTCCGAAGTAAAGCTGCCCTTTGGACCTGACAAGGATCTCTCCCTGATCGGTTTTAATCTTTCCCCCGGGAAGGTCAATACTGCCTGTCTTTACGGCATCGACAATCTGATCAAAGGAAAGCCCGTAGCGGCGCAAATTGTCTTCGGACACTTCAATCGCAATTTCATAATCCCGAACCCCGACAAGCTCGATTTGGGTGATCACCTCAGGTTGTTTAAATTTGAAGCGTTTAAGAATCTTTGAAAATAGCCCATCTGTCGTTGCCGGTTCCAGTTGGGATGAAATTCGCGCATCCAGCAGGTCATCCCGAATTTTCTCGGCAGCTTGACGCAGGCGCTTTTCGGACACGTCGCCATAAACCGCGATGTAAATCGTCGGATCCCGGTTGATGATTTCAAGGACCAACGGTTCCTCGGCTTCTTCCGGGAATGTATCGATGCGGTCAACTTCCACTTTTATTTCGTCCAGCACCTTCTGAACATCTGAACCGGATTCAAGCTCCACCAAAACCTCGCCGGTGCCTTCTCGTGCGGTGGATATCATGCGGTCGATGCCTTCGATGCCTTCAATCTGCTCTTCAATTTTAATACAAATGCCTTCTTCCACTTCTTCGGGGCTTGATCCCGGGTAATCAACGCTGATAAAGATCATGTCGAGCGCAAATTGAGGCATCATTTCTCTGCGCATCTTCATCACCGTAAACAGTCCGGCCACGATAATAAAGATCATGATCAGATTAACGCTAACGTGATTTTTTATGGACCACTTGCCTAAAGTTTTCATGTTATTGGTTGTTGGTTATCAGTTATTGGTTTGCGGATTGGGGATTGGGGACCGGCTTTACGGTCTAAATATTTGATGTAGCCATTTAGAAGTGTCAGTGCATTTGAAATCTTGTTTCTCCCCAGTTCATAATCTGATTGGTTGATAAAACCCTCATCGATTGACGTGATCAAATCATCAGTAAGTTCAAATAATGATCCGCGACGAATAACTACTTTACTCTGACCCGCATACCATCCGTAGCAGCCGTCAATGGTGTATTAATAATTCGCTCGCCATCCGACAGCCCCCGGTTGACAATAACGGATTCTTTGTACGTCCGCAGAACACTGACCGATTTTATTTTCAAGCGATCATTTTTGACCGTGTAAACTATATCCCCCGGATAAACCACATGCCGCGGCAGCACGAAAGCCTGATCAACCTCTTTTCCTTTAATTTTTACGGTGACAAACATCCCCGGTCTCAGGCGTAATGAACTCTTTTTTTCTTCAGCGTCGGATGGCTCATCAATTTCGACTACGATCGGCAACGTTCGGGTTCTGTCATCCATCTGAGCCTTGATGCGGGACACACGACCGTTCCAGATGCGCTGGGTTCCTGCATTTTCAAAAATGACGTCAGCCTCAACAATGGCATTTTGATTCAAATCGGCCGGAAACCACTTCAAATCCTTTACCGGAATCCGCACCTCGATATCCAGCTCGCCGGCACTGTAAATTCTGCCCATATTCTGACCGACATTAACATGTTGGCCCACTTCAATCGCTTTTTCG
>JASFTL010000176.1:0-7684 GCA_050053555.1 Desulfobacterales bacterium | reverse complement strand
ATCCAGATAGCGGAGTTTTGGAAATAGCCTGTCGATGGTAACGATAATGGCCACAGGCGCTCCATAAAATGAACAGCTCCCATCTTCGATAAACTGGTTGAATTCCAGACCCAGCTCAGAAACTTTGGGTTTCATGGCTTCGGATGCACGGCGACTTCGGTTTCTGAATCTTTCAGGCAAAGGAGACTCTGTACCGGGGCCGCACGAAATTTTGCGTTCAGTATGAACACGCTTCAGCCGTTTTACCAGGCGATCCTTTTCTGTCCCGTAAACAATGACATATTCCCAGGGTTGAAGATTTATGGCCGATGGCGCCATTCCGGCATAGTGAAAAATATCCTCGATCTTCGCCCGAGAAACAGGTTTATCTAAATACGCCCGGGCACTGCGGCGGTTTTTCATGACAGAAAATACATCCATAGCGTTCTCCTTGTGCGAACCTGCTTTAATTAAAGAACAAAGAAATTCTCATCTATTTTCATGCAAAATTCAGGTATTGACCTTGACAGGTAAAGTGGATGATTATATTTTTCTCAGATTTCGATAAATGTCAACAAGGAGGAACTTTGGAAAGGGCAATGTTGTGGTTCAAATGCGCCGCCGTTCACGATCCGGTCCGGCCCGTGTTGAAGAAGCCGGCCGTCATTGGCTGGGAAGCAAAACAGCGGCAGATCGATCTGATTCTCGAACGATCGTTTCAGGGCGAAGAATTGCTGCGCCGCATGAAAGGCTGGTTTACCGCTGATGTTTATCAGGTCATCAACATCATTCAGCCGCATGGTAAACTGAAAGTACTGGATGGATATGATCTTGTCGTCGAAACGACGAGTCAATCGGAATTGGATATCCTTTCGCAAAAACTGGAAGCGGAATTCGGCCAGGAGGTATGGGTCGAGCCTATTGCGAAAACATTACTGACTTGAACCGATCATTTGATTCTTGTCCGGGCGCATTCAGGCGTCCGGCTCGATGTGGCCGGGACCAAAAACGTTTCTTCCGATGGCCACCCTCAATTCTTTGTCGGGCAGTTCAGTTTCATCACCGGGCCAATGAATCCCTTCCCAGACAACCCGGTCTAATCCACTGTCTTTCTTGCATATAAAACAAATCGGTGGCTTTTTCCCCTTTTTCGCCGGTTGACCAGAGACATGGATTAACTCACCAAGCGCATCTCCCTGGGCAGATACACCGCAAAGCATCGAGCAGCCGCAATCTAAAAACTTAAAGGCCACCCCGATGGCTTCGGGATGCTCGGTTAATATCTTCTGGCAGGCCGCATCAAAAGCAGTCGATCGAAAATTGGTCTTTTCTACCATGACAGCAATTCCCCGATGACGTTTTATTGGAGATAGAATGTTGCGAACTTATATTAACCATTAATAAGTCGTTTGCAAAGCGGTAAAAATTAAAATAAGGCCGCGGCCGAGCTTGCCTGGCAACGCACACTGGAATTTTTAAACAGATTTCTCTTGGTTGAAATTCAGATGGGTGGGAGTTGGTGTTCGCGGCTAATGTCCATTGAGGTATAAAATTGAACGATTGACAAATGCAGGCAAATAGAATGACACTCAATCGATTGATCAAAAAATAGGCGCAATAAGGGTAATGCGCTGCATTGCTTTAGATTCTCAGCTAATGCATTAAAACGATTGATACGGCAAGGATGGCGATCACCAGACCGATAAGATCATATTTATCCATTTGACCCCCTGTTTGGGCGTTGGTTTTTCTTATTTTTGCATTTTGCATGGAAAATGGATAATTACACTTGTTTCGGTTTGGTGCAAAAAACATGCACATTAGTGATTTGCCGTAATATTTATTATAATATCAATAAATTATATAATATTTCAAAGTTGATCGTTATCTATTTGTGTAGAAAAATATATAGATGCTTGTATACCTTTGTACACAGATGCCTTTCTTCAGGTATGGCTGTAAATTTCGTATTTTGTCTCCTGGCCCAGCAGGTTATCGATTTTATTTTGCAGGGCGGTCCTTTCTGGAGTGTTTACCCAAGAGTTCCAGTCCTCGACAGTTTCCCAGGTGCTGACCACCACGGTTTCGCCCGGCTTATCAATGCGCTGTAATGTTTCACCGGATATATAACCGTTCTGCCTGGTGGTGAGCATCCGCAACTCCTTGATGAGCGGCAGCAACTCTTTTTCTCTATCCTTGGGAACCTTGCGCTTGATCACAATTCTTACCGTCATGTTTTACTCCTTTTCTTCTGTTGAAGTTTGAAAAGCAGCTTTTGCAGATTGCATTTTCCGACTTTCGACCACATACGGCCGTTTAAAGATCCTATTGAATTTTATTTTGCTCAGACGTCAAAAAAATGGCCGATCAAAAAATGGAGATACGGGAGAACCGCTGCCGATCAAATCTGTAATTCGACGATATCACCATCCTGCAGAACATAGTCTCGCTGGACCAGCTGGCCATCAAACACGGACGTGCCCCACACCCTGGCGGATTTCAATTTGTGAGCGAAGTCCTGATGAATCTTTCCGGCGAAATCGGCCATTGTGCAGCCCTTTTTCAAAACAAAAGGAGATCTGGGGTCCGGCTTTTTCCCGGGAGATTTCGTGTATACGCGAATGATATTTAAGCGCTCGACGATTGCCGCTTTGAAAAGTTCTAAATTGCGGCCGGGTGCCACCGAAGCGGATACCATCGGCCAATTATCCCCTAAAAGTTCACGAAAAATCACTAGATTTTCATCGGTTCTTTCATCGTCGTTTTTGTTTGCAAGCACCAAAAACGGGATCAAACTCATTGCGTACACGTCCGCATAGCGATCTTTTAGGCGCAAGGGCGCTATACGCTGTTCTTCAAGCAATGCGACCGTATCTTCAAGGTGCCGCAGCGGGTCGGTCTGCAAATCTACCATCAAAAGGACAAGATCGCAACGGCGTATCAAATCCATCATTTCGGACTCTACATAGTCTCGGCTAAGCGGCGGAGTGTCAATCAGCTGAATCTGGATGTTTTCCACCGGCATCATGCCGGGCGTCGGTTTCCAGGTAGTGTGCGGGAAATCGGCCACTTCGGGCGCAGCATTGGTTACAGCTGCCAGCAAAGCGGATTTGCCGACATTGGGAGGGCCAACGATCACAACCTGCCCGGCACCTTCTTTATTGATATGAAAAACCGATTCATGCTTGCTGAGACTCCTTTTGGTCTGAGCTGCTGATTTTGTTTTCGATATCCGTTTGCGCAAATCAGCCCTTAATTTGTCGGTTCCTTTGTGTTTGGGGATGATGGTCAGCATTTCTTCAAGGCAGGTGAGCTTTTCCGCCGGCGTTTTGGCCGAGCGATAGCGCTTTTCGGCGTCAAAATATTCGGGGGGCAGGTTGGTTGGCATAATGATATACTCAATATTGGCATTTCATTATTGGCAACATTACTGCATAAAGTTAGAGAAATTTGATCTGAAAGTCAACTGGCTCCGTTCAGGTACATAACAATCGGGGTTGATTTTGAAACAAGAGAGCCATATGCATATCGTAGCGTTTTAAATCTGTCGAAAGGAAGCTTCAATGCCATGAAAGATGAATGGATCAAAGTCTTTGGTAAAATGACTTACGGCATATATGTTCTCACATCGAAAACCGATGAGGCCATCAACGGTATGATTGCCTCCTGGGTTTCTCAGGTATCATATGAGCCGCCCCTGATCATGGTGGCTGTTCACCCCAACCGGTTTTCACATCAACTTATTGAACAAGGCAGGGGCTTCGCGCTGCATGTGCTGGCCCGCACACAGACGAATTTATTGTCGCGCTTTAAAGGATCGGACTTAAAAGCCAAATTTTCGTCTTTAAGTTGGACAACGGGTAAAACGGGATGTCCGATTCTGAAAGAATGCGTGGCCTATCTGGAATGTGAACTTAAAACACATTACCGCCCAGGAAATCATACGATCTTTATCGGTGAGGTGATTGCAGCGGGCGTTTTTGATGATGAAAAACCATTAACATCGATGGAATATGAGGGGGTTTACTTGGGGAAAGATTAAAACGTCGTTATTAAATCTGGTTGGATATTTAGGCTTGAAATTTTGCTTCGTTTTTATTTAAACGCTCAGTTTAGATGGAATATTTTGATTAAATTTTTATATCGAACAAGAGAGGAGAACATATTCATGGCTTCCTGGAAGACCTATCTGGAAACAAATCAGGATCGCTATTTAGAAGAGTTGCTTGAGTTTTTGAGCATACCCAGCATCTCCAGCCTGCCGGCACATAAAGCAGACGTTCAGAAGGCAGCGGACTGGGTTGCCGCTAGGTTGCAGACTGCCGGTCTTGAAAATGTGCAGGTATTGCCCACCGGCGGGCATCCGGTCGTTTACGGAGATTGGCTTCACGCTTCTGATAAACCGATGGTTATGATTTACGGACATTTTGATACCCAGCCGGTTGATCCTCAGGAACTCTGGTCCCAGCCCCCATTTGAGCCGCTTGTAAAAGAAGGGCGCGTTTACGCCCGCGGCGCGTCTGATGACAAGGGCAATATGTTGGCGCCGATATTGGCTCTTGAAGCCGTACTCAACAGCCAAGGAAAGCTGCCGGTCAACGTTAAATGCTTTTTTGAAGGACAGGAGGAAATCGGCAGTCCGCAGCTGTCAGAATTTATTGCGGCGAATCGGGATTTGCTGGCGTGCGATTTGATTTTCAGTGCCGACGGAGGCCAATGGTCTGAAGATCAGCCTTCATTAATGCTGGCACTCAGGGGACTCTGTGCCTTGCAGGTCGACGTGCAGGCGGCCAGAAGCGATACGCATTCCGGAACTTTCGGTGGGACCATTATGAATCCGATCCACGCGCTGGTGCATCTTCTGGATTCGATGCACACACCCCAGGGCAAGGTTGCCGTGGAGGGCTTTTATGATGCCGTGCGTATGTTGTCGGATATCGAACAGGCCCAGATCGCCAAAATTCCCTATGACGAATCCGGCTACAAAGCGCAGCTGGGAGTCGATGAACTCTTCGGCGAACCCGGTTATTCAACCTACGAGCGGGCCTGGACCCGCCCGACGCTTGAAGTGAACGGCATTTGGGGCGGTTTTCAGGATGAAGGCTTCAAAACCGTTCTGCCGAGTACCGCCCATGCCAAGATCAGCTGCCGGCTGGTGCCGGACCAGGACCCTCAAAAAATTGTTGAGCAGGTGACGGCCCATATTCATAAGCATGCGCCGGCCGGCGTAACGGTGAAAGTCCGGCGGGATCCCAGCACGGCATACCCATACGTAATACCGCATGATCACCCCGGCAACCGGATCGCACGGTCTGTCCACCAGACGCTCTTCGGCAAAGAACCTTACTACGCCCGGATGGGCGGCAGCATACCGGTTTGCGGTATTTTTTTAAAAGAACTGGGTGCCTATTCGGTCAATTTTGCCTTCGGCCTCAAAGATGAAAACGTGCATGGACCCGACGAATTTTTCCGGCTTAAGAGCTTTGAACGTGCTCAACTGGCCTATGGCATGCTGTTGGAACAGCTGGGCGAGTGGGAAATGGAATAAGAGCTCGATAAGGTGCGCAGGGGGCAATGCTTACCACGTTCGAGAGATGAATTCATTCTAAAGGAGGGCGCTTAAAACATCACAATTTTATGCGATCAGGCGGTTATTTTAATTTTCTCAAACGCAAGGGATGTTGCATTTTGTCTACCAGCATTCGGTGCAGGTCTTCTTTGAATCCGAACGGCATGACCGTAAATACATCCTGAAGACGTTCTTCCCATCGATTCATGATCCCGGTGGGTGTTGGTTGTTCCCAGGTCAAAAGAAGGTAAATTTCATCCCGTATCTTTCTTCGCATTCTCATTTTCTGCCGTTTGTCGGCCCTCTGAGCGCGGGTCAGCGCTTCTTCAAAAAAATTGCGCAGTTCGAGGATGTCCAGATCGGTTATCTTAGCCATGCGCCTTCAACTCCGGCTTGGTGTTAAATCGGGAGAATCCCTGCACTAAACTCCGATATAATTTCCCCTTTTTTCAATAGCTTACCATAAAATTTGTCATTAAGTCAACTATTGCCGACGCATCTAAAAATCATGTAATATAGCCTGATGTTTTACGACTAAATCCGGTGAACGCAATATAATTATGAATTACAGTATCTTGTGAATTTAAAAATGTATAACGCATAAGCAGAAAAAGAGATGGTCATCTCAGAAAACAAATAAACGTTCTGAGGGGCGGTCTTGAGATTCAAAGGCCGGTTAATTGAAAATTGCCATGCAATGATTATCATACGCCCAACCGTTTTTATGGAATCATTGCCCGAATATGCCGACTTGCTTCGAGATAGCGCCGATAACCGTTTGGTATCATAAGGTAAATAACCCATTACCGTTTCAGAAGGAGATAGGCTTATGAAATCAACATTTTTTATTGCACGTAGGCATTTTCCAAAAGTTTTGGGTACTGCACTCTTCTCCATGCTTCTGCTGGCTTTTTTCCTCTCGGTACCTTCGTACGGCAAATCCGGCAGGGAAATCGATACCAGCGTCGATGTGGCCATGGAACGATTCTACAGACAGGTTGATGGCGCCCGGGAATTTGCAAAGAACGCCAAAGGACTCCTGGTCTTGCCGAATGTAAAAAAGGCGGCATTTATTATCGGGGGGGAGTATGGTGAGGGTGCGCTTAGAATTGACGGAAAAACTGTGGATTATTACAATATCGTATCCGGCTCCTTCGGCTTGCAGATTGGCGCTCAGGGCAAAGATATCATTATTGCCTTTATGACCGGTGAAGCCCTGACTGCCTTCCGGGGCAGCCAGGGTTGGGAAGCCGGGGTAGACGGCAATATTGCCCTGATTGACGTCGGTGCCGGCGGGCGGGTCGATACGACCACCATGCGTGATCCGATAGTCGGGTTTGTCTTTGATGTCAAAGGCCTGATGGCCGATGTCTCTTTAAAAGGCGCTAAAATCACCAAACTGAATAAGGCCAAATAGAACCGGCTCACCACGGAATCAAGAGTGTAATCAGCCGATGCGTAAAACTGGAGTGCAAAAAAACGTTGAAAATTGTTTTGACCAATGACGACGGGATTGATGCACCGGGGCTTGATACGTTGAATCGATGTGTCCAGCAGCTAGGAGATATCATCATTGTTGCGCCGCAAAATGCACAATCCGGCATAGCGCACCGCGTCACCACCCGTGACCCTATCCGCGTAAATCAGCTCGAGACAAATCGGCACAGCGTCGATGGGACGCCTGCTGATTGCGCACGCATTGCGTTGAAAGTCATTGCCCCGGATGCCGACTGGTTGATTTCCGGAATTAACGCGGGGGCCAATCTGGGTTCTGACGTTTACAATTCGGGCACCGTTGCCGCAGCCCGCGAAGCCGCCATCCTTGGATACCCCTCAATTGCCGTTTCTCAGTATATCGCTAAAGAGCAGGAGGTGGACTGGGCAGTTGCCGGGCAGCATGCCGGGACAGTATTAAGAATGCTGTTAGGCCGGACATTGGCTCCCGGACATTTTTGGAATGTAAACCTGCCGCACCCGATCTCCAAAAATACCGAACCAGCCTATGAATTCTGCCAATTAGACATCCATCCCCACAATTATGTGTATCATCAAAACGGTGACGAATTCATCTATAAGGGAACCATCCACGAACGCCCTCGTGATTCGGGCAAAGATGTTGCCGTGTGTTTTGATGAG
>JASFTL010000175.1:0-7687 GCA_050053555.1 Desulfobacterales bacterium | reverse complement strand
AAGTCCGGTATCACAGGCGTGATAGATTTTTTTACCCTCAATGTAGAGCAAAAATCCGCAGGGATTGCCGCCATAGGATCCGTCCGGCAATGCCGACCCATGATGGGCGATGGTGAGTTTGACCCGCCCCCAGGGATAATCAAAACCGCCGCCGATGTGCTGGGGGTGCGCTTTTTCGATCCCTTGATTCGTCAGCCAGGATTGGATCTCATAATTCGAGATAACGGTCGCACCGGTTCGCTTGGCGATGTCCACGGTGTCACCCAGGTGATCACCATGTCCGTGTGATACAAGAATATAGTCCGTTTCGATCACATCCGCTTTAACCGTTGAGAGGGGGTTATCACTGAAGAAAGGATCAATCAGCAGTCTGGATTGGCCGGTTTCAATCAAAAAGCACGCATGACTGTACCAGGTCATTTTGATTGCCATGTTGCATCTCCTTTCCTTTTCGAAGAGGATTACAGGAATTTTTCTATCGCGGCGTCTTTTTTTAGCTTATCAAAGTAAAGTTGGCGTTCGCTTCTGAGCTTCTGATTTTTTAAATGTCTATTAATCTTTTCTTTGACCTCAGCAAAGCCTATCTTTTTGGGTGGTTGTTTATCAATGACTTTAATCAAGTGGTAGCCGAATCGGGTTTCGACAATGTCGCTGGTCTCATTGGTTTTCAAACGAAAGGCCGCATCTTCGAAGGGTTTTACCATCTGTCCACGCCCAAAGTAGTTCAGGTCACCGCCTCTTGGGGCACTGGGCCCCTCGGAGTAGGTTTTTGCAAGGACCGCAAAATCCTCCCCTTGCTGCACTTTTTTCTGGATCTCTTTGATTTTTTTGCGGGCTTCCGCCTTCTTTTCATCAGATGCGCCTTCATCCACTTTAATTAAAATGTGGCTGGCTTTCACCCTTTCAGGCTGTTGGAAAAGCTGCGGATTGGTATCATAAAAAGTTTTGCCTTCTTCATCGGTGATCGTTACTTTTTGATCAACCTCTTTGTCGAGCAGCTGCTTGATAGCCATGTCGCGCTTGATATCCGCCCTTATTTTTGATTCTGTTATTTGGTTTTCTTCGAGTGCTTTTTTAAATTCAGCCTCGCTCGGAAATCGTTGTTTGACGATCATCAATTGCTCTTTGACGGTCTCGGGTTTTACCTGAATTCCCTTCTTTTTGCTTTCCTGAAAGAGCAGTTCTCCGACAATGAGGCTGTCCAGAATACTACTTTCCATTTTCGCCATTTGGGCATCAGGAATTTGCTGTCCCTGCTGAGCAGCTCGCCTGAGTTCGTAATTCAGCACACGATTAAATTCTCCCTGGGTAATGATGGTACCGTTGACCACAGCAACCGTATCGCCGGGGGCTTTTTTTTCTGCGGCAAAGCCGACAGCCGATATTAGAATAATTGCGAACGCAACCGCTGCCTTAACCGCCAGCCCGGTTTTATTTAAATTCATAGAAAGATCTCCTTTGCATGGAAGTCTAAAAGAAAGGGACTCCTAAGAGCCCCTTTCTTTTAAGTAAAATCAAGATTTTATGATAAAAAAATTTCACTCCGGAATTTGTGGATCGCTTCGGCCTATACCGATCCTGAATTATGTGCCATTAGCTTGGGTCTATTGTAGAACACTGCGATTAAATTTTCAATAGCTCAAGTCCGTTATCGCAAAAAAATGATGGGAGTTCAATCTCATGCAGTTCGCTCAATTTGCTCAAATCAGTTCTCTCATGCTAACGGATCATAAGAAACGCGTAGCGATTCATCGCCTGAGAATATTCTGTGCATACCTCTATGGGGAATCCGAATTGCCTGACGGTTGAATAGACATCCACGGCCATAGATTCCGGCGAGGGTCGGGCGGATCTGGGTTCCTTGCACTCTTCACGGGTATCCGCACAGTCCGCACAAATACAGCAACTGTCCATAAACAGCAAAAAAGCTCTTTCATAACCGGCCACAAAAACGCTGCGTTCCAGTTTGGCGAGTTTCGTATTCACTTTTTTTGACCAAATATGGCGGTCTTCGGGCTTAGCGACTGCTTTTTCAAATCGGAAAATGACGGCGTCCTGATATTCGTGGAAAAACCGTTCACATTCAGAAACAGACGGCACATTTGGCGGACAGCACGCATTTTTGCCATATTCCCCGCAGCCGAACATGCACTTCATCCTGACCCATTGCGAAACGATGATCTTTTGAGGGTCAATCCATTTGTAATCTGCATATCCTCTCTCCTGAAAGATCCTGTCTAATCCTTCGCGCTCATTTTCGGTAATATCCGATTTAATTCCCATTCGATTTTCCTCCTGACCCTTTCTTTTCTTTTTGGGTGAGCACTTTCTCCGGTCCGCTCTGGTTTTTGGAATCGCCTTTCGCGGTTTGCCTTTTCGGCGCAGAAGGGCCTTTCTTTTAGCGTCACCGTATTTTCCGTATCGACCAGCCATCGTCTAAAATTTCCTTATTCAGGTCATAAACGCCTGCTGTTGATCTGCCTTGTTTTTTCTTCGAGTACGCTTCTAATTTAACCTTGCGGATATGAATCTACAATAAAAAAGTTTCCGTTTTGATTTGAAAGGCATCTAAACCATCACCGCCTTTTAAATCAATGATACCGCTTTCAGCTGTGGCATTATATTGACCCGCTAATACGAGTATGAAATAATACCCCAATTGATCGTTTCAAATTTTAAAAGGGATCATTTTGCCTTATTTTCAATGAATTCTATCTTGAAGATAAGCCCTCAGATATTGTGCGGGGGGCTCCGCGAGCAGACGGGTTTTCACATCTGATTATAAGTATTTAGGAGGACAATTGATGAAAGCACAGGACTACATCAAGCTGGAAGACGAGTTTGGAGCCCATAATTATAAGCCACTGAATGTCGTTTTAAACCGTGGTGAGGGTATCTGGGTATGGGATGTAGAGGGCAACAAATATTTGGACTGCCTGTCGGCGTATTCCGCTGTCAATCAGGGTCACTGCCACCCGAAAATCATGGGCACCATGATCGAACAGGCACAGATTCTGACACTCACGTCCCGGGCATTTCGCAATGATCAATTGGGTCTTCTTTATAAAGAACTTTGCGAACTGACCAATTCCCATAAAGTGTTGCCGATGAACAGCGGCGCTGAAGCGGTGGAGACCGTCATCAAAGCCGTTCGCAAGTGGGGGTATCAGGTCAAAGGCGTTCCGAAGGATAAGGCTGAAATCGTCGTTTGCGAGAACAATTTTCATGGCCGAACCATCGCCATCGTTGGATTCAGTACTGATGAGGCCTCACGGGAAGGTTTCGGCCCTTTCCCTCCGGGTTTCAAGATTATTCCGTATGGAGATGCAGGCGCACTCAAGGCTGCAATCACGCCCAACACCGTCGCCTTTATGGCCGAACCCATTCAGGGTGAGGCCGGCGTGATTATCCCTCCAGAAGGCTATCTGAAAAAGGTCAGATCGATTTGTACCGAGAACAATGTCGTCTTAATTTTGGACGAGATTCAGACCGGCCTGGGCCGCACCGGCAAATTGCTGGCCGAGGAACATGATGGCATCGAGGCTGATCTGACGCTCATCGGCAAAGCCCTTTCAGGCGGATTTTATCCTGTTTCGGCGGTGCTTTCAAACAGAGAAGTCATGGATGTCCTGCGACCCGGCGAACACGGCAGTACCTTTGGAGGCAACCCCATGGCCTGCGCTGTCGCCCGAACAGCGCTCAAGGTGCTGATTGAAGAAAATATGATTGAAAACGCTGCGGCCATGGGGGACTATTTTTTGTCGAATCTTTCCCAAATCCAGGCGCCTCACATTCAGGATGTGCGCGGAAAAGGGCTCATGCTTGCGGTTGAACTGACTCCTGATGCCGGAGGCGCACGCAAATATTGCGAGGCTTTGATGAGGCAGGGATTGCTTTGCAAGGAAACCCACGAGAACACGATTCGCTTCGCGCCGCCGTTGGTGATCACCAAAGACGAAATCAACTGGGCTTTAGAGCGTATTGAGGCGGTTTTGAAATCCTAAAGAAGTGCCTAAAGCCCGCCCTCGCGCTATAAAATACTATCACGTGATTACTTCAGTTAACGGTGCGGGATTTCGAGTAAACGTTGAATCCGTGATCAAGGTCTGGGCCAGGGTTTTGGTGTCGCTGCGCTCTATCTTTTCTATATTTGAATGACAGAATTCTTTAATTTTAGGCACTCCATGCCCGCCATCGTCCGCCTGAGGCGGACTCAGGCGAGGCGGGCGGTTTAGACACTTGTTTTGTGAGCATTTTAAGGCGGCTCACAACAAAGCTATTGGGCGTTAGATGCATTTTGGAGATAGGTTTTATACAGAGGAGAAGAGAAACCCGCAGACAGCTTTCGGGTAAAAAAAAGTGGATTTTGGAGGCATCGTACAACCGCAGCCGCAGATCCGTTTTACATCCTCAACGCGAACGTCATTGGTAATAATAGCCATTTGGTATTCTTGTTTGATCACCTGGGTCATGCAGTTTGTGAAATTTCTTTCATATTCTATGCAAGGCGATGCGGTTTGTTTTTTCCCCGGAATACCCAGTATATCCTCAATAATAAAATAGTGCGCCACCGTGAGATCCAGCCGTTTTATTTCCTCAGGAAAATTCCATTTCATTTCAGGGAAAGCCGCGGGCTTTAGTCGGACCACATAGGCATCTTGCTCAAAAATGATACCAAAAGTCCATCGCTTGCCGAGAATGAACTCGTGAATAAGACCTGCATCCGCTACAGGCTTTATATTAAAATTTTTTTCAAGTTTTTTTAGAATGGCGGATTCGTCAAAGTTCGCCATATTTTTAATCAAGCGGTGAGTGGGGAGAATCCTGAGATCGTTAGCTTCTGTATTGGTCAGCCACATCAAGTGGTAATTATAGCCTTCGTTCCCTGTATGGTTTGGATTGTTCGCCTTTTGTTGCTTCATATACGCCAGTGAACCGGCATACCGATGATGGCCGTCGGCCAGGATCACCTGTTGGCCTTTTAGCTTTTCCACAAATCTAGCGGTGACAGTCGCATCCTGAATAACTCCCATTGCGTCCCTTACACCCTGATAGTCCTCTGCTTCGCAGATGGGATTGCGGATGCATTCATCCATATAGGTTTCCAGTTCAAAAGATGCGTCGGTGAATAAACCGTGAGTCGGACTGGCATTCAAACGGGTTTCTGCAAGTAGTTCGCGTTGCTCATTGACCGCTGCGGACATTGTATTTTCATGTCTTAAGATGATGTTCTCGTTCCAGTCGTGGATTCTGATTTTACAAACAAATCCTTTACGACAATATTGCTGAGGGTCGGAGGGCAACGAGAAAAATTGGTAATAGACATAAATACCGGGGGTTTCATCCTGTACAATATAATTCTCCTGTTTCCACTTCTTTATGACGGAAGCCGCATTTTTAGCGGGCTCATGACCCCGTGGAATCGAAAGGTGGATGCTGTTCAGCGGATTGCCGTAGAGCGCCTGGCGTTGTTTTTCGGACGCGACATCAAACAGCGGTGAGGTCAAATCGCCGATATTTTCTGATAAGGACGGGTTATACCGCCAAGCCCGGAACGGTTTAATCTCAGCCATGGTTATGCTAAATCAATTCTGTTTTTCAAAGGTTAAATGAATCAGGTACCGCAAAGTTTCTGTCTGAAGCCCGTTATGCGACAAGCTCAGGCCGTTCCAAGAGCCGGTTCATGCCCCATAGGAGCCGCACCCCATGCGAGTCTTTCAAGGATTATCCGGCGAAAATCTCGCTGATCCCTCAAATAAATTGTTTTAACGGTCTGTTATTATACGTTTGGATTGTCCCGCATTCAAGTTCCAATTTAAACCCACCCGATCAGGACTGAGTCTGAAGCATTTCAATCATGATCGTTAAAATTAGAACGAATAAGATTTTTGGCTGCGTATGCTGATCAACATTTGGTTGATTGCTAGAGTCAAATACTGTAAAGTAGAGTAAAATGTAGTAAAATGTAGTAAAGATAAGTAAAAATAAAAGGCAGAGTTTTAGTCTACCCTGCCTGTGGTGTTGCTTCAAATTTGTAAGCCGTCTGTTTATAAGTCTCTATAGGCCTCTCTTAAGTCAAACACCGTTCTTCTCTGTACGAAAGAAAGCCGTCTGCGGTCAAATCCACTTCTGCGTTCGGTTCGTCTTCTTCTTTCGGGTCCCAGATATAAGCCGTTTTTTTGCCGCCGATCAATGCCTGACCGTGTTCCCCAATTGTCATGAAAATACTTTACTGCCAGAGGCGCATCGCGTAGCGGCTTTAATCTCATGTCCATTTTATCACCGTCTGGATTGAGGTTAGTCGTTTTGAAATTTAAATTCCTACGTCTCTTGACTATAAAAACGCTCGGTGGGATTTTCGACATTCAGCAGGTGGGCAGAGGGCCTTTATCCGCTAATGTATTTCCATATAGTAGTATTTTAGGCGAATCAACAGTTTTTTTAATTTATTTTTTAAATTAAAATTAAGTTCATAACATTACTCTTTAGTAATTGAAATAAGGGCTTATTTACTAATTTTCATTCATCGTCAATCCCGAAAGGTCTGCGATTTGTTTCATCATGCGGTCAACAAATAGGTTTGCGGGTAAATCAGGCGCTGGCTGAAATGCGTTGCCGAAGTGTATGCGGACCCGGATGCGCCACCTGTCGGTCGCATATTTAATGCCGACCGGAATAAAAGGCAACCTCATACGCGAGAGCACAAATCGGACCATGCCAATCTGTCCGGGCCCCATTTTGTTACGATAATAGGTGCCCTCCGGAAAAATCACAACGCCTTCGCCTTTTTTAAGCAGTTCAATTGTTGCTTGCAGAAAGCGCCGGCTTTCAAGTGGACGTTGGCGGTTTATGGGAATGCCTCCCAGAGAGTTAAAGAACCAATTACTGAGAACATTTTTGAACAATTCAAATTTGGCGATATAATAAAGCGGCCGGGGTGTGGCAAGGCTCAGCAGGGGGATGTCTTCCCAGCGTTGATGTTTGCTTAAAAGGACAAATGCGTGGTCGCTGGGGAGATGGTCTACACCGGCAACCTCAATACGGAAAAAAGGCGTCAGCAAGACTCTGGCCAACAGCTTGGTGATTTGCACAATACGATCATTTCTTCCCGACGGACTCTGGTGCTGTCGGTATCTCAGCCGAACAAGCCGATTTATCAGCGCTGAAAATCTTTTTTGAATTTCATCAAGCATAGCGAGAAATTAATGTAACGTTTTGAAATTAGGCATAGGGCCGGATCCCTCTGCGGGCCTGTGATATGCCTGATCATCCCCCATAATTAATTTCAAGTGAAAACTCTCCGCCCCGTCATTTAATGATAATACAAGCTTCTCATTGATTTCCATGCAAAATTCAGGTGATAACATGCTTCTTTTCTTTTACGGCCATGGTGCAGAATATTGCGATGACCACCAGGATGGCCGATAAAACAAAGGTTGATTGATAACTACCGGTTTTATCAAAGAGCAATCCGCCCATATAAGCCCAGAAACCTCCTCCTAAATGGTGTATCGTTGTAATAAATCCGGAAATAAGACCCACGTGAGCAAATCCATAGAGCCTGCCGGACAGGGTCGCCGTCAGCGGAGCGGTGATCAACCAGGTAAATCCAAATCCCATGGCGAAAATATAAAACGATATCGGATGATGATATTTTAAAATCATTACATACAACAGCAGGCGCAAT
>JASFTL010000174.1:0-7749 GCA_050053555.1 Desulfobacterales bacterium | reverse complement strand
CATAAAAAATCCTCGTTTCGTTTAATTGGTTGGATTTGTTCAATTGGTTCAATTGATTCAAGCTTTAACTAATGAAACCAATTAAACCAATGAAACGAATCAAACAAATTGATTTATTTATTCTTCCAAATCGGTTTGCGCTTTTCTTCAAAGCTTTTGATGCCCTCCAGCACGTCCTCAGTTTTCATTAAAGAATTCAGAAACAGATCACTGACGCTTTCGATGGCTTTTGGCAACGGCATGCCCAGGTGTTTTTTGACGGCCTGTTTATTAAGCCGAATGATGAGCGGGCTGTTGTATTGAATTTCTTTAACGAGTTTATCGGTGGTCTCAGCCAGCTGATCATCTTCGACGACATACGCAACCATCCCCATTTGCCGGGCTTCTTCAGCGCTGTAACGCTTGCCGGTGGTGCAGATTTCCACGGCTTTAGACGGACCCACCAGATAGGGCAGGCGGACGGCCGCATAGGGGGGCAAAAAAGCGAGTTTGATTTCCGGCTGGCCGAATACGGCATTTCGGGCTGCTACAATGATGTCACAGGCAATGGCAACCTCCATGCCCCCGCCGAGGCAGGCGCCGTGCACAGAAGCAATGCTGGGTATGTTGAGCTGATCGATAAGCTCAAAAATGTGATTAAAGGTTTCGATCATTTTAGGGGCCAGCTCAGGCTTATGATCGACCACTTCAACACCGGCACAAAAGCTGGTCCCCTCGCCGTTGAGCACCAAACATTTGAGTTCATCATCGACGACAAGCCCGTTAAGCTCGGCAATGAGTTCATTCATCATTTCAATATCTAAAACGTTGTGCTTCGGCCGATTAAACGTAATCCGTGCAACTCCGTCCGCTTTTGCGACTTTAAGATGCTGATATTGGCTCATGATTATCATCCTTTAAAGATTAGATTAGTATTTAGTTTTTAGTATTTTGTGTTTGGAATCGTACCCAGAGAAATTAACATTTAGCCGAGTCCATGAACTAAACACTAAACACCAAACACTCATTGCGCTTTTACAAAGACATAATTCAACTGCCCGTTGGGCAGCGTGTTGACAACCGTTTTCACCTGCATGCCCACCTGGATGTCTTCTTCTGACAGGTCATTGGAAATTCTGCCAAATACCTTATAATCCCCGTAGTCCACCAGAGCGATGCAGTAGGGAACATCGTCCTGGAATCCGATGGGAGCATACTCCAGTTTACTATAGGTAACGAGTTTGCCCTTGCCGCTGACTTCAAACCATTCCATGTTACCGGCAAGACACTGATGGCAATCCGCCCGTGGCGGGAAGAAAGACAACCCGCAATCTTTGCAGCGGGTTCCCATGACTTTATCATCTTCCAGGTAATCTACAAAATCATTGGTTTTCGTGATAGCGGTAAAGCTTACCGTACCGAACTTTTTAAATCGATCGTCCACTTCTTTAACTTTGCTCATCGTTCACCTTTCTATTCGAGAAAAAAATCTCTCGCAAAGACGCAAAGTCGCTAAGATTAAATATAAAATAACCTATTATCAATTGTTCTTATCCTCTGCGCTCTTGGCGGCTTTGCGTGCGAAATTAACTCTCAAACGACATAACGCAAAAGTCGTGAATTATCGGCCGAGAATGGTGACATTCCCATAGAGGCCCACGCCGCCGATGTTGTGGACCAGTCCGATCTCAGGATCTTTAACCTGTATATCACCCGCCTCGTCTCGCAGCTGTAATACGATGGTGCGAATCTGGGATCCTCCGGTGGCCCCGATCGGGTGACCCTTTGATAAAAGACCGCCGTCCACATTCACCGGGATGCTGCCTTGCTGGTAAGTTTCTTTGTTTCGGATGAGTTCCTTGCCTTCGCCCGGCTCGGCAAATCCGAGATTTTCATAAGCCATCATTTCGGCGATGGTAAAACAATCATGCACTTCAGCCACATCGATGTCTTTGGGCCCGACACCGG
The DNA here is from genome assembly GCA_050053555.1 of Desulfobacterales bacterium. Taxonomy (GTDB): domain Bacteria; phylum Desulfobacterota; class Desulfobacteria; order Desulfobacterales; family JAHEIW01; genus JAHEIW01. Next base: position 5,802 of record JASFTL010000174.1, on the reverse strand, counting down.
CCATTTCATAAGCTTGCTGGGCAGCCTGTTGAGCAACCGTTAAGCCTGTAAAAAGATCTCTGCCGGCTAGATTGACACTGGTGGAAGCGGCGCCTACACCTAAAATCCAAACCGGTTTTTTCGCAAGGGATTTTGCTTTTTCCTCGCTGGCAACGATGATGCAGGAGCTGCCATCGGCATTCGCGCAGCAATCTCCGACCCGTAACGGACTGGCCACCGGACCGGCCATGCGGTTTTCCGGATCTGAAAACATTTCAAACGCTACGGGCTTACGATAGACGGCTCTTTCATTTAACTGGCCGTAGGTTGCCGCCTTAACGCGTATCAGTGCAAGGTCGTCTAATGTGGTGCCGTATTTTTGCATGTGCGCTTTAGCATACATGGCATAATAGGCAGGCATCATCGTGCCGAAGGGGCTTTCCCACTGGATGTCGGCTCCACGGCCCATACGCTCTTGGGATTCTGAAGAGCTGATTTCCGACATTTTCTGGAATCCGATCACGGCCACCGTATTGTGCAGTCCTGACTTCACAAGCGAATAGGCGAGCTTTAACCCCGTACTGCTCGATGAGCACAGGGTCTCAACATAAAAGGTGGGTTGTGGGTTCAACCCTAAATATTCTGCGAAAACGCCGGCTGGTGAACGCTGTTTGTCGTATTCGGGTGCCGAGCAGATCACAGAAGCATCGATATCTTTGGCACTCAATTGCGCATCCTGCATGGCCTCTCTGAATCCTTCGAATACCAGCTCCCGGATAGAACCCGGGTAGCTCCTGACGAATGTACTCTGCCCGACTCCGATAATGGCTACTTTACTCATAAGCCTCCTCATATCAATTGAATAGGTTCTATATGTATTGACCGCCGTCCACCTTAATCACTTCCCCGGTAATATGCTGGGCTCTGTCGGATGCCAGAAAAGTCACCAGATAGGCGAGATCTTCCGGTTGCCCAACCCGTTTAAGGGCACTCTCGCCCATGGCCATATCGATAATTTTGTCGCGGGCTTCAGATTCTTTAAGCATTGCGGTTTCGATCAAACCGGGGGCTACCGCATTGACCGTTACGCCGAAAGCACCGAGTTCCTTCGCAAGCGCCTTGGTGAATCCAATAATACCGGCCTTGGAGGCAGAGTAATTGGTTTGACCGAATTTTCCACGCAATCCATTGATTGAAGTGACATTAATGATTTTACCGTATTTTTGCTCTTTGAATAAAGGAGCCACCTGGCGTGTGAAATTAAAATATCCTTTTAAATTGACCTCCAATACGCGATCCCATTGCTCCTCAGTCATTTTCCAGGAAACGCCATCCCAGTTCATGCCGGCGTTGTTGACTAGAATATGCAGGCTTCCGAATTCTCCGATGGCGGTATTGACCACCTTTTCGGCATCGGCAAAAGAAGCGATATCGCACTGCAGCGCGAGCGCCTGACGACCCATTGCCTGTATGTCCTTTGCATATTTGATGGCCTCGGCTTCGTGCTTTCGGTAGGTAAGACATATGTTGGCTCCCTCACGAGCCAGTTCGAGAGCGGCAGCGGCGCCGATTCCCTGCGAGCCTCCGGTTATCAGTGCATTTTTGTTTTCCAGTAGCATAAAATCCTCCTAATTACTGAAACTATTGGCTTATTTATTGGTAAATCAAAATCTCGAAGCTACATTAAAGCTGAGTCCTAATTAAGTCAATAAAATTTCTTGACATCAATGTAGTTACATTGTAGCTAAAAAGTCGTTTCAAATTTTGGCCCGAAAAGCAAGCAATTTTTTCAAAAAGGAGGATCATATGGCAGGCGTACCTGACAAAATACAAACATGGCAAATGGTGCAGCCCACTTCCCGCGATAAGGAAACGAAAAAGGTGACACCGGGTAAAATCGAAAAAAAAGAAATTCCAGTTCCGGAGTTAAAATCCGGTGAAGCTTTGGTTGAGGTTGCGGGCTGCGGTGTTTGTCACACCGACCTGGGTTATTTTTATGATGGTGTACCAACGGTTTCTAAGCCCCCTCTGACATTGGGTCATGAAATTTCCGGAACCGTGGTTGCGGGAGATGAACAATGGATTGGCAAAGAAGTCATCATTCCCGCGGTCATGCCGTGTCGCAAATGCATTCTTTGCAAGACCGGCCGCGGCAACAGGTGCCTGGCTCAGAAAATGCCCGGAAACAGCTTAGGGCCCTATGGCGGGTTTTCAAGCCATATCCCGGTGCCGAGTATTGATCTGTGCGAGGTGAAAAATAGAGGCGATATTCCGCTGGCTCACCTGGCGGTTGTGGCTGATGCCGCAACGACTCCCTACCAGGCCGCCAAAAGAGCCGATTTTCAGCCAGGTGACAATGTGGTCGTCGTTGGTATTACGGGCGGTGTCGGACAGTACATGGGACAGGCGGCCAAGGCCTTAGGCGCCAATACAGTTGTGGGTATTGCACGAAATCAGGCGAAGCTGGACCGGGCGCTGAAATACGGGACGGATTATGTCATAAATTCAACAGACAAGGATGCGAAAACGGTTGCCGGTGAATTCAAAGCCATCTGCAAGGAAAATGGACTGCCGAGCTTTGGCTGGAAGATTTTCGAAATTACAGGTGCCAAAGGCGGCCAGGAGATTGCGCTGAGCCTGCTGAGTTTTGTGGGCAAATTGATCGTGGTTGGATTCGGACTTGCAAAGGCCGAATACATGTTCGGCAAATTGATGGCCTTTGATGCCGAAATCATCGGGACCTGGGGGTGTTTACCTGAATATTATCCGATCGTATTGGATATGGTTGTCAGAAATAAAATCAACATAGACGCATTCGTGCAAACCCGCCCCATGAGCACGATCGTGGAAACCTTTGAAGAGGCGCACAAGGAGTCTCCGGACAAACGGATTGTTCTGAGGCCTGATTTTTAAGCCTTCGCAAGCCCAGCAAATAACGCTAGTAAGAAAGATATTAATATTAAAGGAGGTAAACATTATGGCTTTAGATTGGATGCCCCGCGACAATGAATTAAAAGATCACATGTTACACACCGATGTGCACTGGGGAAAAGATGAAGACGCCCCCTGTGTGGTTTATGAGAAAAAACCCCTGACAGACCCTAAAGGAAAAGTTCAGAAAGGTCTGTATGTTGCCTGGATCCGCCTGAACAATCCCCGGCAATATAATTCCTACACCACCGAGATGGTGAAGGGGGTCATTGCCGGATTTGAAAATTCGTCCCTCGACCGGAGTGTGGTGGCCGTTGTATTCACCGCCACCGGTCCGTATGCGTTCTGCACTGGCGGCAATACCAGGGAATACAGTGAGTTTTATAGCAGGCGGCCGGACGAATACGGGCAGTATATGGAACTGTTTAACCACATGGTGGATTCTATTCTGGCCTGTAAAAAACCGGTGATTTGTAGGGTCAACGGCATGCGGGTGGCCGGCGGGCAGGAAATCGGCATGGCCTGCGACTTGACGCTTTCCTCGGATCTGGCCATCTTCGGCCAGGCCGGTCCGCGCCATGGTTCGGCTCCGGATGGCGGCTCATCGGACTTCCTGCCCTGGATGCTCAGCAATGAGGATGCCATGTGGAACTGTATTTCGTGTGAGATGTGGTCCGCTTACAAGATGAAAGTTAAAAATTTAATCAGTAAGGTGGTGCCCGTTCTGAAGGTGGATGGGAAATGGGTACGCAATCCGATGATCATTACGGACAACTATGTCGAAGACGGGGAGATTGTTTACGGTGAGTTTAAAACCGGTGATGCAGGCAAAGAGGCCCGGGCATTTGTGAAGGAACATCAGCCCGATGCCGATTTTGAATTGCTGGACAAAGAGGTTGATAAGATCGTCTGGACGTTTGCTAACCTTTTTCCGGGCTGTCTGATCAAATCAATCGACGGTATTCGCCAGAAAAAGAAATATTTCTGGGATATCGCCAAAAACGCTAACCGTCATTGGCTGGCGGCCAACATGAACGGCGAGGCCTTCCTCGGATTCGGGGCGTTTAACACCAAAAAGATTACCGGCCAGGATGTGGTTGACTTCATCAAGTTCCGCCAGAACATCGCCGATGCCAGACTCTGGGATATGGACATGTACGCAGAAGTGATGGGAACACCCCAGAAGTAGGTTTTTGCTTTCATCACCTGAAACGCCAAAAATGGCAGGACGGATATCCAACGGTGTTCGCCTGCCATTTTTATTATTGACTGCGATGTTAAGCCGCTGATATTGGTTTTCATACTGTACGTGTGGTTTCTATCTGTGAATATGATGTCACGCCCTTCAAAGGAAGACATTGTGCCGACCACAAAGGGTGATGTGCGCCTTCGTTCTTTTTGCAGGCCGGATGAAATCAGACAATACGATCTTGATTTTGAATTTACGGCGTGCGGTGCTTACAAATCGCTATATACCGAAAGGCAAAGCCTGGAAGACAATGCACAGCACACCGACACAAACGTGGTGCTGGCGCTTGCTGCTTCGCAAAGGATAATCGGTTTTGGTGTCCTGTCCCGTCCCGAACCCGGTGAACGCTGGTTTGAACTGGGCCCGGGAGTCATGCTGGAAGTTAAGGTGATTGAAGTTGCGCGAAGCTGGCGACAGGTCGGTATTGCATCGCGTATACTCAAGCTGGTGATTGACTATCCGCAGATTGAAGATAAAATCCTTTACATGGTAGGCTACTCCTGGACGTGGGATCTGCAGGGGATCAAGAAGACGGCCGAAGAATACCGGGCGATACTCATACACTTATTTGAACGCTTCGGATTTCAGACGTATGAGACAAATGAACCCAACGTCTGTTTGAAGCCGGAAAACGTATTCCTGTGCCGTGTGGGCAACAACTTATCTAAAACGACCAGAGACCGTTTCAAATGGCTGCGTTTCGGATTGAGTCCGTGGACGTGGAATGTTGATTCATAAGCTTCCACCTTCTTGCATCCTTTATAGGTCTGACGGTGTTTGAGATATGCTTGACACCGTCTTTCTGGAACCCCTGAATAAGAGGTACAAAATGTTCACAGATCGTATGGTTTGGTTAAATGGAGATTATATTGCCTGGGAAAATGCCACCGTGCACATCATGAGCCACAGCTTGGGTCGTGGTTCGGCCATTTTTGAGGTCATCAGTTTTCATGCCACCGGGCGCGGGCCAGCGGTCTTTCGACTTCGAGCACACATCGATCGCCTGTTTCGGTCCGCTGAACTTCTGGAAATGGCAATACCGTTTTCAAGAGAAGCATTAGGCGATGCCGTTGCCGGCACGATAAAACGCAACGAACTCAGCCAGGGTTTTATCAAAATAATATGCTTTTATCCTGAAGTCTCATTTGAAATTATACCACCCCAAAAGCAGCTGAGTGTTTCTGTTTTTGCGCTTGACCCTGAACAGGATCTCGGAGGGCTTGGCGATCCGTTCAACGATGGGACCACCGTTTATGTGAGCAATTGGCGTAAGTTGGATCCCAGAACGGTTCCGATTGAGGCCAAAGCATCTGCCAATTATTTAAACGGTATGGTTGCGCGCCTTGACGCAAAAAAGAACGGTTTTAAAAATGCCGTCATGCTTGATACCCAAGGGTTTATTGCCGAAGGTGGGACCGAATCAACGTTTTTGGTCAAGAATAATACGCTGATGACGCCTGCTACAGGTACGGTTCTAAAAAGCATCACCCGCATGTCAATTCTCGAAGCGGCAAAACATGTTGGGATTGAGTGTTTTGAAGGACAGCTAAAACCCGAACTGCTGTTTGAAGCCGAAGAAGTATTTTTATCCTGCACGCCCTTTAAAGTCCTGCCGGTCAGACAGATCAATGATCGCCAAATGG
>JASFTL010000173.1:0-7762 GCA_050053555.1 Desulfobacterales bacterium | reverse complement strand
CTGAGTCTGAAGGCCCAAATCCTTCTTGTCACCTAAATACTGAAGGATGGCATTCGGAAGATGTCCGAAGCCGATTTGTAGCGTGGCCCCGTCATCGATAAGCTGGGAAACAAAGAGGCCGATTCTGCGGGCAATCTCGCTGTTTTTTACCTCCGGTATCACCTCTACCAGAGGCTCTTCGAAGGGGACCAGCCAGTCGATTTCATCAAGATGGACGAAACTGTCGCCCCAGGTTCGGGGCATTCGCGGATTCACCTGCGCAATCACCATACCGGCGTTTTCCAATCCGGAACGCGTAATATCCACTGAGACACCCAAGCTGCAATATCCGAATCTATCCGGCGGGCTGACTTGCACCAGTGCCACATCCAGCCCGATGCGTTGACTGGCAAACAACCGCGGAATTTGAGATAGATACGCTGGAATATAATCAATTTTTCCCTCAAATGCCGCTTTACGCATACTCTGACTGATAAAGAAAAGCTTGAGGGAAAGCCGTCTGCGAAACGATTCATCATCGATAAACTGGGACAGCGTCGACGAAAGCATCTGATAAATCAAAATATCCTGGATATTTGAATCTTGTACCATGGCTTTGATCAGATGCTGAGGTTCGCCGCACCCGGTGCCGATAAAAACACGGCTGCCATTTTTAATTTTGGATACCGCCTCGGATGCATTGACGACTTTAGCCGGACTGACCCGCTTTAAATCCATCATAGACCCCTTTTGCATGCATTCATTTACGATAAAACCATTTATTAATATACCCTAAATCCCAATTGAGCCAATAATATTATTACGGATCGATCATAAATCAACCCAAATAGAACGATCACAAGCACTTCGGACTCGGCTTTTTGGAATGTCGTCATGAAACACAAACCCATTTACTTGAGACCCAACCCGTACCTCAATTGAGCGTTTCAAATCTCGACAATCGCCCAATTAAAGAATTATAATTTGTCTTCTGATTGAAAAGGCCATATAGTATGTGAAAATCCGCAATTTCAAAAATATGCTCAAACGATGAAATTTCCCAGACATAAAGGCGGTTTCCGTCCATTTGAAGGTCTAAAAGCCCTGTTGGAAACCAGATCTGTTGCGCTTAAAAAGGCTGCAGGAACTTCTCCTTCAAAATCAGCCGTTGACAGAACAGATCCCCATAAAGAGCAAACGATTTTTGAAGAGGCCATGGCGGATGTCGTCAGATTACCGCGAAACATCGGAACCGACCCGCCTTCCCAAAAGCCGCCAGCCTCCGTTACCGCTGAAAACATGGATGCTGAAATCTTACGCCAGTTGGAAGAACTCATCAGCACCGGCAAAGGATTTGTCGTTGCGGACACAGATGAATATATCGAAGGTACCGGTTATCAAATCAATCGCGCTGTCGCTGAAAGGCTTCATCGCGGAGAGTTTTCGATCCAAGGTCACATTGATTTGCACGGTCTCAGTGTCGACAACGCCAGGGACGCCTTTGAAGACTTTATTAAACAAAGCATCGCCGACGGAAAACGGATGGTACTTGTCATTCACGGCCGTGGTCTTTCGTCACCGGCGAAACCGATCTTAAAGACAAACGTATTTAAATGGCTTACGGCCGGTCCCTGGCGAAAGTGGGTCATGGCATTTGCCAGTGCACGATTATGTGACGGGGGTGCTGGAGCGACTTACGTGCTCTTGAGGAAACGCCCAGCAACCAAACGATTTAAAAAGGGTCGCAGATGAAAAAATTGCTTGACAAATGCCAAATTGATCATTAAATACTGCCGTTTTACATTTCACTGTATAACCGCCCCCATCGCGCTCTCTTTACAGCAGATGGGGGTTTTTCATCCAAATATTAAGGAAGGTTAAATGAAAAAAGACATCCGAAATGTTAGAAATATTGGCATCAGCGCCCATATTGACTCGGGAAAAACAACCCTGACTGAGCGCATTCTTTATTATACCCAGCGCATCCACACCATGCATGATGTCAAGGGAAAAGACGGCGTCGGCGCTACCATGGATTCCATGGAACTTGAAAAGGAGCGCGGCATCACCATTGCCTCGGCGGCCACCTATTGCGAATGGCTGGACCACGAAATCAATATCATCGACACCCCGGGCCACGTCGATTTTACGATCGAGGTCGAGCGTTCCCTGAGGGTCCTGGATGGGGCCATACTGGTGCTTTGCGCCGTTGCCGGAGTCCAATCCCAGTCCATAACGGTCGATCAACAAATGAAACGCTACAAAGTCCCCTGTATTGCGTTTGTAAACAAATGCGATCGCAGCGGCGCCAACCCGGCACGGGTGATCGAACAGCTAAAGGATAAATTAGGCCATAACGCTCTGGCGATGCAACTCCCAATTGGATTGGAAGCCGATTTTGATGGTATTATCGACCTCGTTGCCATGAAGGCGGTCTATTTTGACGGCGGTAAAGGTGAGACGGTCCGTCTGGAGGAAATTCCGCCGGATTTGATGCAAACCGCCCTGGATCACCGCGAAATCCTTATCGATCAGGCTTCCATGTTTTCAGATGAACTGACAGAAGCCATCCTGGACGAAAAAGATGTTCGCGATGAAATGATTATCGACGGTGTCCGCCGGGGCGTCATTTCGCGTCAGCTCACACCGGTCTTCATGGGCTCTGCATACAAAAATAAAGGCATTCAACCCCTTTTGGATGCAGTCACCCGATTTCTCCCCTGCCCGCTCGATGTCGACAATCAGGCTCTGGACATGAACGACGCAGAGCAGCCGGTCGTGCTTTCCAATAAAACCGACCAGCCGCTGGTTGCCTTGGTGTTTAAACTGGAAGATGGGCCATATGGTCAGCTAACATACATCCGTGTATATCAGGGAGCCCTGACCAAAGGAGATACGATCGTTAATACGCGTACCGGAAAAAAAGTCAAGGTGGGCCGCCTCATTCGTATGCATGCCGACCAGATGGAAGATATCGACACGATTCCGGCCGGTTATATCGGTGCATTGTTTGGTGTCGACTGCGCTTCTGGAGACACATTTGTCGCGCCCGGAATGCATTTAAGCATGACCTCCATGCATGTACCGCAACCGGTAATATCCCTGGCCATTTTTCCCAAAGACAATAAATCAGAGGTCAATGTATCTAAAGCTTTGGGGCGATTTACCAAAGAAGACCCAACGTTTAAAGCATTTGTGAACGATGAAACGGGTGACACGATTATTTCGGGGATGGGTGAACTGCATTTGGAGGTCTACATTGAACGCATGCGACGCGAATATCAGGCCGAAGTCGACACCAGCCCGCCCCGCGTCGCCTATCGGGAAACCATTACACAGAAAGCAGACTTCGACTACACCCATAAAAAGCAAACCGGCGGTGCCGGTCAATTCGGACGGGTTGCCGGCTATTTGGAACCAGTAGAAGATGAAGATTTTGCGTTCGAGAATAAAATCGTGGGCGGGGCGATTCCAACCCAATTTATCGCCGCCTGCGAAAAGGGCTTTAAAAATTCCATGCAAAAAGGGCCCAAAATGGAGTTTCCCGTCACCGGGATACGCGTCGTCGTCAATGACGGCGCCTCTCATTCTGTAGATTCATCCGATATGGCGTTTCAAGCTGCAGCCAGAGGCGCTTTTCGACAGGCCTACGCCACCGCTAAGCCTGTCGTTCAAGAGCCCATCATGAAAGTCGTCGTGGAAACACCCACTGAATTTCAGGGTGCGGTAATGGCGACCTTGAATCAGCGCAGGGCATTGATTGTGGGCACGCAGGACGAGGGACCTTTCAGTGCCATCGAGGCGCAGGTCCCGCTATCTGAAATGTTTGGTTACGCCACTGATTTAAGATCGGTCTCTAAAGGTCAGGCGCAATTTACGATGGAATTTCTCACGTATAAACAGGTTCCGCAATCCATCGCTGAGGAGCTGATCAAAAAAGCAGCGGCGGAAAAAAAGAATGTTGCTTAAAAAAGCTTGCGTGTTAAGCGTTCATGTTGTCAAATGGCTGAAATAAAGAGCTTCAAAAAAACAGATTCATTGGTTAATCCTCGAAGACAGTTTGATTTCGAGAGCAAACCATCTCCTCTCAAGAAACCCGGATTTAAGAAAAAGAGAGCGGGAATACGAACAGACAATATCTGTTATATTAGAGAAAGGAATATCGGCATGCTAAAAAATGAGCTCATATTCAAAAATCCCCTACGACGGATGGGATATGAAAGCGATGATATTTTGAATAGAGGTGAATTTGGAGCCGTAATGGCCCGGGCCGGAGTGGGTAAAACAGCCTTCTTGGTTCAGCTGGCCTTAAACAGCATGCTTCGCGAAAAAAAAGTGCTTCACATCAGTCTAGATGACCCCGTAAAAAAAGTAAGCTTGTGGTATAAGGAGGTTTTTAATCGGATAGCAACGCAATATGCCATTCATCAGAGCGCCCAGCTGTGGGATACGGTTTTGCCCCATCGCTTCATCATGACATTTCGGGTGGAGGGCTTTAGCGTCCCAAAACTTGAAGAAAGACTCACCGACCTGATCGAGCAGAATATTTTTAAGCCGCATGCCATGATCATTGACGGCCTGCCGTTTGCGGATGCGGTCAATCAGGATCTGGCGGATTTAAAAAATCTCGCCAACCGTCAAGGGATGCATGTGTGGTTTACCGTTCGGACTCACCGTCACGAGGATCCCGATCCCAGCGGTATCCCTTCGCAACTGATTCAGGTCGCCGATCTATTCGACGTCGCCATTCAGCTGCTTCCGGTTGGAAAACAAATTCAAATAAAAGCGTTTAAAGGTCCCGGCGCTCAGGGAGATCAGCCCGACTTGATGTTGGACCCCGCCACCATGCTAATTCAGGATCAGATCTAAAAAAAAGCTTGCAACACGAAGTTGCAAGCTATTTTTTTTTGGAGGCGGCAGTCGGAGTCGAACCGACGAATTGCGGTTTTGCAGACCGCTGCCTTACCACTTGGCTATGCCGCCGAAAAAATGGAGCGGGAAACGGGATTTGAACCCGCGACTTCGACCTTGGCAAGGTCGCACTCTACCACTGAGTTATTCCCGCACTCGTAAACGTTAATTGTTAGCCACAAAGCAATACTTTGTCAACAAAAAAGCTTATCCCTGCAAAAGACTTCTGGAGCGGATGAAATAATCCGCCCCCGACCATACCGTAAACACCAACGCTCCCCACAAGAATAAAGCCCCGATGACCTGTACGTTGAGACCAAAAAACGGATAATGGATCATCAGGGGAATAATAGCGGCGATCTGAAACCCGGTCTTGTATTTTCCAAGTTTCGATGCGGATACATCTTCGCCTTTTTCAGCGATGATGTTGCGCAGGCCGGTGACGGCCAGTTCGCGGCCGATAATGGCGCAGGCCATCCAGGCCGGCACCCACCCCAGAGAGGTCAGCATGATGAATGCCGATGAAACCAGCAACTTGTCGGCAACCGGATCCATAATCTTTCCCAGCGTGGTCACCAGGCCTTTTTTTCTGGCATAAAAGCCATCCAGATAGTCCGTAATCGCAGCGGCACTGAATAAAAGCGCCGCTATAAACGTGCAAATGGGGTTGGGAAACAGCAGAAGGATAATAATGATCGGTACCACTGCAATGCGAAAAAGCGTTAGTATGTTGGGCCCACTGATCAGATTTTGGAGTGTATTCATGAAGTTTGACTCAATTAATTTCCCTGACCCTGATGAGCAACATATTTATCCCTGCATTCTTTGCTGCAAAAATATAGATCGTTCCCGCTAACATTCAAATGCACGGCAGTTCTCTTAGGAAAATAGGCTTTGCAATAGGGGTCTTTGATCATTACATCGTCGATCTGGCGGCTAGCTTTTCCGGAAACTGTCTTTTTCTTCGACGTATCCGAAAATATCCAGGATCTCAAGGATCTGTATATTAGAAACGCGACAACAAAAAGTATTATAAATTTGAGCATTTATATTCGAACACCTTTTGATTCTCATCCCCCAGCTGCTTCAGCAGAAAATGCATTTCCTGTTTCAGTACCGGATGAACTATGGATGGATCTATATCACAGATCGGCTTTAACACAAAGCGTCTTTTATGCATACGGGGATGCGGAACCACCAGGCGCTCAGCGTCGATGATGCGATCATCGTACAAAATAATATCCAAATCCAGAATCCGGGGACCAAACCGAATCGGATCATGCCAGCGGCCGGCGGCCCGTTGAATATCTTCAATCCGATCCAGGAGTTGAAAGGGATCGTATGCGGTCTCAAGTTTGATCATCATATTGATAAACCAGTCCTGATCTTCATAATCCACCGGTTCGGTCTTATAAATGCGGGATTGCGTAAGGATTCGGGAGTTGCCAGAGGTTGTGAGCGACTCAATTCCTTTCCGGCAATTCTGCAGGCGGTCTTCCATGTTGGAGCCAGCCGAGATATAAGCAATATGCAAGTCTACCATTGGATTGCGTCGTTTTTCAGGCAGCCGGATCGCTTTTAAGGTTCATAACAAGTCAATGAGAATCTGGAATATTGGAATGCTGGAAGAATGGGTTTATTTGAATCCAACCCGTTGCAAGGGATAACGAACATCCAGTGACCCAATATTCCATTATTCCAATCCCCCGGAGTTATTGCCAGGCATCCGGCAGCAGTTCACCGGTATATATAATGCGAGCATCGCCTTCCATATAAATATTGTCAAATTGGCCGTCTTTGGCCCTAAAATAAATCGTCAGATATTCTCCACTGAGGGTTTTGACGCTTACCGGTGAATTTAAGTTAAACTGGTGGGCAGAAATAACCGCGCTGGCGATGGCGCCGGTTCCGCAAGCCAGGGTTTCGTCTTCAACTCCTCTTTCGTAAGTGCGGATCTCAATTGCATGACCTTCGAGGCGCTGAACGAAATTTGCATTGGTTCCTCCCGGCGCAAATGCTGGGTGAAGGCGAATTTCACGGCCCAAGCTTACGACATCCACATCAGCAACTTGCCCCACCATAACGATGACGTGGGGAACACCGGTATTGATCGTACTGATTTCTAACGAACGATTCGACAGTTCCAACGGGTATGCCAGTTTGAGATCTGAAGGATCCGGCATCTTTACCTTAACGCGGTCCGCATTAATCTGGGCCTCAACCACCCCGGCTTCAGTTTCAAAGGATAAGGTGGTTCCTGCAATACCGGATAGATGGGCAAAACGGGCAGCACATCGGGCACCGTTTCCGCACATTTCAGCGCTGCTGCCGTCAGAATTAAAAAACCGCCAGCGAAAATCAAACTTGTCGGAAGCTTCAATTAATATCAAGCCGTCGGCTCCGGCAGACATCTTTCGACGGCAGACGTTGGCAATGAAGCCACGCAAATCCTTATCGCTAACAATCCGATCACGGTTATCGATAATAATAAAATCATTGCCGGCTCCGCTCATTTTATAAAATGGAATAGAATTCATCTTTTCTCTGCATTTAACTTCTAATGGTTTACCATACGGCGGAAAAAGCCATTTATTCCATAAATGTGGGTATGCTTTCGCCTTTCACCAGATCCTGGTAAGTTTCTCTTTTTTTCACAACGTGATATTGATTATGTTTGACCATCACTTCTGCAACCCGGGGACGCGAACAGTAATTGGAAGACATCACAAACCCATATGCACCTGTACTCAATACCGCCAGAAGATCGTCAGCGTTCACTTCGGTCAGGTTGCGGCCGATCGCCAGGAAATCACCGCTTTCACATATGGGACCCACGACATCTGCCACTGTTAAAGGTGCCCGGGAGCGCACA
>JASFTL010000172.1:0-7763 GCA_050053555.1 Desulfobacterales bacterium | reverse complement strand
CAGTCTGCACGATATTGGTCTGATATCTGAAACAAAGGGATTGATTTTGAAGGATGTCCTTCATTTGATTCAGATTCTAGTTAGTGTCGAGGTTTATGACACCGAAACAGGAACTAAAATCCTTGATGAGAGCTTCCGCCGCAAGGTCGAAATCGATGGACTGGATTATGATTTGATGCGGTCCCAGGAGGAGTTAATACTGCCCGATTTAAACGAAACGCTAAGCGATTTGCTTGCAGAAATGGGTGAGCGCATCTGTTGGGCGATTGAGGATCAGCCCTGGAACGGATTCATCATCTCCTATGTTGACGATAAGATTATCCTTTCATCCGGAGATATGTCGGGTCTTAGGTCCGGGGACGAGCTCGAGGTCTTTGACAACACCAGAATTATCAAGGGGCGCGATGGTCAAAAATTTTTCGTTCACGGGAAAAAAATCGGAGAAATTCGGGTTGTCGCTGTTGATGCCGACAGTGCCCGGGCGATTGTGGTCTCGGATAAGGGGATTAAAGTGGGCAGTTCTGTCCGTGTTAAGTAATTCCCTTTATGATCCCGAAAGGAATAATAAAAGTGCCTAAAATGTCTAAGGTGAGCTAAAGTGCCTAAAGTTGATGAATTCTGTCATTTTTATTAAAAGATAGAGCGTAGCGATACCTTAACCCTGGCCCAGACCTTTATTACAGATTTAAGAATTACTCGAAATGCTGCACTATTAACTGAAATAATAACATGATAGCATTTTATTGCGCGAGGGCGGGCTTTAGTCACTTTCCACTTTAGATCACTTCAATCACTCTCATTGTTTGGCCTGCAAAGAGTCCTTGAAGGCTTCTATCCGCTGCAGCGCTTCTGCTTCTGTTGAAATATGATTGATCGATTTGCGAAAATGGCTGCTGTTTCGAAGCCCTTTAGCAAACCAGCATAAACGGCTGCGCATCATCCGGCATGCGATTTCCTCACCGAAATATTTCACGGATTCCTGTAAATAACGGACCATCATCTCAAAATGCCGATCCAGGTCGACCTGCGGCTCTTTTTCGCCCCGGAGGCATGCCAGCACCTGGGAAAAAATAAATGGATTGCCAATCGCCAACCGGCCAATCATGACGGCATCGCACCGGGTTTGCTCCAGCATGTCAATCGCATCTTGGCCACAGCATATATCGCCGTTGCCGATAACAGGAATATGCACCTGTTTTTTCAGTGCAGCAATAATTGACCAATCAGCTCGGCCGCTAAAACCCTGCGTCGCCGTGCGCGGATGAATGGCAATGGCGTCCACACCGCAGACCTCGGCGATTTCTGCAATTTCAAATGCTTGATTGCCTGTCGGGTCCCAACCGGACCTGATTTTAATTGTGAGCGGAATCCGGACCGCCTTTCGAATTGCCTTGATAAGCGCTTCGGCTGTTTTAGGGGATTTCATAAGGGCCACTCCGGAGCCATTTTTAACGATTTTTCTAACCGAGCAGCCAAAATTGATATCTACGATGTCGGCTCCGGAAGACTCCACCAACCCGGCAGCCCTTGCCATGATTTCCGGATCAGAACCAAATATCTGCACCGATAATGGCTTTTCTTCCGGCAGGCTGTCCATCAGTCTTTCAGTTTTATAAGATTTTTTGACCAGGCCGTGGGCGCTGACCATTTCCGAACAGACCAGTGCGCAGCCGGCTTCCTTGGCCAGCAGTCGAAAAGGCAAATTTGTAATTCCGGCCAGGGGGGCCAGAATGGTTTGATTTTCAAGCCTTACCGATCCAATATTCATAAAGATATATGAGAAGTTGCAGATTTTTTGATTTCTATTTTTTGACAGGATCTACAGGATTGAAAGGATTTTTTCATTCAGCCTTCCCGGAAGAAAGGCTGAATATTTAATCCGCCTGCGGCGGAAACTTATCTGTTGTTATGATAACGCTATATTCGCTACCATTTCAAAGCGGTCTTCGCCGAAGGCGATTGGGGTTTGGGCGCTCTCATCTGTAGAGCGACCAAAAAAAGAAATCTAACAGATCCTGTTAATCCTGTCTTATTTATAAATTTAAAAAGGATCCAATCCATTTTATGGAAATAGTAATAACATTAATCCCTGCAAGGGACAATACAGACCCGATATCCGAGTTATCTTGATGCGGGATTGGCATAACAAAATAAGCAATTGTGATAACAGGGTTGATGATGGTAGGAGCCAATATCCACCGATACCTTACAACCGCACCCTTTTTGCACGCGCTGGCCGGTATCTTTCTTTAACGAGAGGCTTCCACCGTAAAGTTCCACAAGCAGATCGTTGGGTATACATGAGCTTTCAGTAACAGTGGTGGTTGCCGGAAGGGCACCCAAGACTTCTTTTTCGCAGCACAGTTTCAAATTAATGCCGGCGGCAATTAGGGTTTGCTCTATTTTAAGAATAATTTCTTTCTTTATCTTCAGTGGTGGGTCTGAAAATGAGAAATTCATGGTGGTTGTAAGGCGGCTTTTAATTTTGGGATAAAGGTCCATAAAACTGGTAATGCACCGTCGGATGCCGCACTCAGCTGCCTTTTCAGCAATGCGGTTTAAATCATCCAAGTTATCTTCAACCATACCTATTGGGGTTCTAAAATAACAGATGGGATCAAAGCGCCAATTGATCGCTCTGGCCCCGAAACGGTCGCAAAGCTGTTCAAGCTGTGCAAGCCTTACCTCCAAGGGAGGGACGTGCGGTTCAAGGCGAGGGGCGTATGAATTGATGGTAAAATTGAAAAATAGATTGTAGCCTGCTTTTTGTAAATTTTGACCGTAGCGCTTTTTTAAAAACAGGTCGAAATTTTTTGACCAAAAAACAATGGTGTGCACTTCGGTGGGATTTGCCGGTACCTTCTTTACTCGACGGTTGTATGGATTGGCAACTTCAAAAACACCGCTTTTTATTCGCTGCATGAACCAGGGCATGTAAAATGCAGGTATATCGGTTCGCCGCGATGCGGAGAGGACTATTTTAGGTTCAGGGTTCAAGGATTCAGTGACTTGTTAGATTGGCTTTATTTGTTTCATTGGTTGTATTGGTTGGCTTAAACCGAACCAATTGGACGAATTAGACCAATCAAACCAATTAAACGGGTGCAAAACCCGCCGGCTGAATGCAATCTTGATGTTTGTATCCTGAAAGGATTATTTTCTTTTGAGCTCCTCCAATGAAATAACCTTAGCGCCTTTTTCGTTGTGCGCAGCTTTTTCATTGGTTTCGCCGCCTTCTGGTGTATCTGATGTTTCCGTTTCAGCGGGACGCTCAACTTTCTCCAGCCGCATCCGCTTGCCGTTCATCGTAAACTCAGTGCCATTAATATACACATCCTTAAGGATCCAGGTGACAATTTGCAGCGGAACCTGCAACAAAAGTAGCTTAACGTGATACCAATCCTTCTTTGTATCCGGCAAGATGCTCTCTATCCGCGCAAAAGCAAGAGGCTTATCTTCAAAATAGATGAGCACTAGATCATTTTCAGCAGCCATATTCAATCCTGTTCTATTTATCTTATAAGGTTCAAGCGTTCAAAGGTCAAACTAAGGTTTCAGGTGTCACCTACCGCTGACACATTTTTTACGGAATCGTTGTTCGAGTTCCGATATTTGGATCATGCAAAGGAATTAAAATATCCGCCATATCCTTGATTTTCTGAATTGAATCATAGGCATCTGCCAGATTGATGTGGACACCGGGTGCGATGGCAGGCCCGGCTGACGGAAAATTCTTATTATTGCAGCAAAAGCCCGTGATAACCGCTTTGCCCTCGGAAGTATTGACAGCGACCGACTGTCCACCGACCGTATGGCCGGGCGAGAGGATAACATCAATGCCATCAGCGATATTGGCATCACCATCGACTTCGACCACGTTAACATCATCGAGGATATCCGAATAATAACGGTGATCAACCGGATGAGGGTTTTTTAGAAAGTCATACTCGATTTTCTGCACAATCACCTCTGCATTCGTGCACTTGTAGTCATTTTCACAATGATCATTGTGCAGATGGGTGTGTATGATGATGTTGATATCCCCGGGTTTTAAGTCTAACGTCGCCAGCGCTTCTTCAAATTCGAATATTTTAAATCCGCATTGCTTTTCTGCGCCTTCGGGCACCATAAATTGCTCCAATCCCGTATCGATTAAAATATGCTGGCTTCCGCCTTTCAGATAAAAAACGTATATCGGTAGATAAATCCGCCGGCCGTAATCCCTCAGATAAGTCATGACCCCTTGATCTGTTTCGTTTATTCCGACAACCAGCGGATGGATTGTATATTGTTGCATCTGATGCTCCTCGTCTTTTCGATCCAAAATTTGAATGGAGGCGTAAAACAGATTCGAACCATTACCACTGAGTCCTCTTGAATAAGGGATTAAAGGCAGTTGATCAAGGAAAAAATCGAATTGGCTTAAAATCGGCGATAAGAGAACTTGCCTGATAGCGACGGTGTTCATTGTAAAAGCAAATCGCTCACGGGCATATATGTTCGCCTTGCTGTAAGGAATATTTTGATTTAATCTTTTGCAACCTATTGATCTTTTATCCCTTACTTTATATAGTCGTATAAAATCATATAGTTGTAAGAGGAGAATCAAATGAAGCTAAGATCTATTTTATGTGGTGCGTTTGTTTGCGTGCTCGGTTTAGCGCTTGTTCTGAGCTTTTCCAGCCATTTGGTGGCTCAAGAAAAAGCAGCGCCCAAAAGCAAAGCTGCCAAAAAGCTTACAGAACCGGTAAAGAAAGATGCAACTTATTGGTTCAATAAAGGTGCGCTTGTTTCTACCTATGGTAACAATAAAGCCGCCGTCCAATATTTTCAAAAAGCCATAGCGCTGAATCCGAATTTTAGCGGCGCCTATTTTTCGCAGGGGGTATCATACGGACAGCTGGGCGAGTATCAGAAGGCAATTGCTCAAATTAACAGGGCGCTTAAGCTGGAGCCTCAAAATGGCATGTATTATTATGGCAGAGGAAGGGTTTATCTTTTATCAGGTGATAAAACCAAAGCCATGCAGGATTTTAAGAAAGCCGCCGACCTGGAAGATGAGGATGCGCTAAATTATCTGGATTATATCGGCCACGATAAAAAGTAAAAGATTCATCAAATAAATGGGTTTTGACTTATCAAGGTCTCCTTGCAAAAAATAATTGACCTTAATTCTAAGTCTTTGTTTTTTTTTAAATTATTTTATTTTTTTCTTGACTTTCAGGATTGTATTTTTATATAGAAACATTGTTAAATAGAAATGCGCTGAATTTCATAAATATTATCGAAAAATTGCTTCAAAGAAACAGATGCTAAAGCTATATCGACTCTCGCCCTGTTGATTGTTCTCATTATATCGGAGAATCTTTTAAAGTCTTCTTGTCTGTAGTTATTGTAAGCAAAACTTTTCAAACCTTGAACAATCCTAACCTTTTAGCATTTCCAAGAAATTTTAGATTCCTTAAATTCATAAGACTCATTAATTGATAAAAGATGAAGTATTCAATTCCGACTAGTCCTGAACAGTCGCTCGTAATTCGGTCTATCTTATGATTTTTTTTCATTAAGATTTCCTCAGAACAATTCGATATTATTGACAAGTGTTTGCATTGTTTTAGTATCTGATAGTGTTTTATTAAATGAACGCTGAGCTATTGGTGTAAAATCGGGGGAAGCAAACACTAAACCTGCGCGTCCTAACGAAAATTTTCTGAAAATTTCCCGCCGATTTGACCGCTTTCCGCAATAGCCTTTCTCTATCACTCATTTAACGACGCTCCTTGTGCATTCGAAGCTTCGAACATTGATTCTGACACTACTATAAGAAGAGGATGTCTCTGACAGTTTTTGAAAATTCTTTGAATACTTAGGCTGCTACGCGAGAAATGGCAAAGAATGCAGGCAGAGATGGCACTTCTTTAATTGATGAATCGTTCCGTGGCGGACCTCGGAATATATAGCGAATCACGACGTTGTTGAAACGAAGGTGAACGTTCAATGAAGTAAAATCAGTTGGAAACACACTGAATTGGAGGTTAATTCACGGCATTTTTTGAGATGGGTGATTTTCTTTTTCGTTGGCGCAAAACTTTTATTTAACTTTTTAATAACTCGAAACAAGGAGGGAGCAAAAATGGAGCACAAAAAATATGGAATGGGTTGGCAGAGGGATCTTCCGGACTTTAGAGATTATACGCCGGCGCATGAAAACATAAGAAAACTTTTTTATAAGTCCAAGGCACTGAAACCGCCGAAAGCAGGAATTAAAAAAAGCATCGACCTGACGAAATGGTGTTCACCGATCGAAGACCAAGGCACAATTGGTTCGTGTACTGCCAATGCAGGAGTAGGTCTTGTCGAGTATTATGAGAGGCGTGCCTTCGGGGAACATCTGGACGCTTCCCGGCTTTTTCTCTATAAGGTAACGCGCAATCTTCTGCACTGGACGGGTGATACAGGGGCATGGCTCCGAACAACGATGAAGGCAATGGTCTTATTTGGTATTCCGCCTGAAGAATACTATCCTTATGATATTTCCAAGTTTGATGAGGAACCGAATGCGTTTTCTTATGCTTTTGCGCAAAGATACCAGAGTATCAAGTACTATAGGTTGGATCGGCCGAGTGTTTCACCAACTCAGTTGTTAATGCGCGTGAAGAACTTCCTGGCGGCTGGCTATCCTTCTATGTTCGGTTTCACCGTTTACAATTTCGGAAATGAGAAGGGCGAAATTGAGTTCCCAGGTCAAAATGATCCGGTCCAGGGCGGTCATGCGGTTGTTGCCGTCGGATATGACGACAATCGGAAGATTGGTAAAAACAAAGGTGCCCTTAAGATTCGGAATTCTTGGGGGGTAAACTGGGGAGAGAGTGGTTATGGTTGGCTTCCTTACGCGTATATCGAGGAAAGCCTTGCTGAGGATTTCTGGAGTCTTTTCAAAGCGGAGTATCAACCTACCGGGCAATTCGAATAATGGAGAATGCCAATGAGTGATAATATGGACGCTCGATTTTTTTTATTGTTAATGGCTGCAAGAATGGTGGGAGGTTATTTATACTCTTAGGGCGGTGAAGAAGCAAAAGAAGGCGGTTTCGATTGCAGCGGTTTTGCCTCTATCGCCTTAATGCAGACCGCCGGGGCCTGGCCGAAATTATATGATGGCGGCCGTTCCACCGCCCAGAGGCTTTATACGTATTTTAATAAAAGAGGATGTCCGGATATAAACAAGTTGAGCGATCTCAAGCCCGGGTGTCTTGTTTTTGCCGCCGTCCGGGAAGGCGAATCCATCATGTCGCGATTCACGCCTCAAATGTGCCGCCTCTTAATCAAAGACAGGGAAGGGTCCCGGTAGGGCCTGTCGCCTTTGAATCGGGTGGCGGTGGGAGTAAAACAACTTCTCCTCAGGCAGCCCTGCGACGCTCCTCAGGAGTGCGACTTACCGCCAGCGATTTTCATGCTCAGGGTGTGCAAAGGGTAGCTAAAGATCCGTTCGTATTAATCTCTGAATCGTCATGAGTTTGGGTGACTGACAAAATTAATCATCTTTATTTATTTGATGTGACAGCTCTGTGCGCTACAGCTTAACAGCTACACAAAAATGATCAGCCGGCGATTTGAAACAAAATAAACAACAGCAAACCGGTCGGCGAACGAATGCAAAAAAAGAAGAATTAGTTGAGGGGTCGGGGAGTTTTTCTATCCTCTATTGTCGATAGACACGCATAGGACTTCGACCCGTCAGGGGCTCCGGCCGCATGCGGTCC
>JASFTL010000171.1:0-7768 GCA_050053555.1 Desulfobacterales bacterium | reverse complement strand
TCACATTCTGTATTCTGCGGGAGGTCATCATGCAATATTCAGTTATCGCTCGAGGATTAGTGGCCATTGCATCAATTTTATCTTTAATTGGATGCATGAGCGCGCACCAGCATTACCAGCAAACCCACGGCTCCCAGGAACGCCAAATGACAATCGGTATCGTACAGAAAGAAATAAGGAAAAACATGTCCGCTGCTCAAGTCGCGGAAATTTTGGGCTCACCGAACATTGTAACAACGGATGCCGGGGGCCGCGAGGTTTGGGTCTACGATAAAATTTCGACCGATGTCACGTACTCAAGGGATGCAGGCGGTTTAAGCGCTATTCTCTTAATCGGCAGCGCAAGTGGTGGAGCAGCCGGTGGCGGGCTGGGTTCCGGAAATTACAGCCATTCTGCCGGAGCGCAATCCAAAACCCAACGAACCCTGACGGTGGTAATTAAGTTCGATGATCAAAATAAGGTACGAGACTTTGCCTATCATTCCAGCAGGTTTTAACAAGGAAAATGAGTGATGAAATTGCAAAGGATTTTCAAAATCTGTGTCGTTTTAATCTGCCTGAGCTCATTTCTGGCAGCCTGTCAAAACAGGATCCTCAAAGACGCACTGATGTTGTCACCAGCGTCACTCAAAGACCGCCAGTTGCAGACGAGGATATTCGAAGCCATCGATGAGAAGAAGTTACTGACTGCATCCGCGGCCGTGCTGCAGGATCTGGGCTATACCATCGACGAGACTGAGGTCAGAGCTGGTGTGATCGTGTGTTCTCGAGATAGAGATGTGACTGATCCCGGTGAAGTGCTGTTGTCAATAGCGCTTCTGTTGCTTGGCCTTTATGTACCGTATGCCGAAAAGCAAAAAGTTCTGGCATCCCTCGTGACACAGCCCTTACAAGACGAAAGCATTGCTGTTCGGATTACTTTCCAACACATGGTCTGGAATAGTGATAATGTCATGATAAAAAACGAGCAGATTAATGAGCCTGAAATCTATCAGGATTTTTTCTCCAAGCTTTCAAAGTCTGTCTTTTTAGTGGCTCATGAGATATAGGAGGCCTGTTATGAAAAAAAGTTTCATGACAATATTCAGCGTAATCTTTGTTCTTGCTGTTGCTGCTTGTGTAGGAACACAGAGAAACATCCTTGAAACAAGAGAATCTCAGGTAAAGCTGAGGAGCATGCAAAGCCGCGTATTTGACATTAGTGATAATAATCGCCTGTTAAGAACCATCATAGCTACGCTGCAGGATTTAGGATTTGTAATTGATGACGCCGAAGAATCTCTGGGAACGGTTTCCGCCACAAAGCGTTCAGGGTATTTCTTACGTATGACCGTATCGATTCGTCCCAAAGGAACCCGTCAAATGATCGTGCGAAGCAATATACAATTCAATTTACAGTCCATCGAGAACCCCGAACCTTATCAATATTTTTTTTCGACATTGTCCAGAGCCCTTTTTTTAGAGGCCCAACCGGTAAAATAAAAAATATGCGGAAATCGATCACACGAGCTGATAAACGAAATTTTAAAGAAATTGATTCTGAAATCAGGCAGCCCGATCAGAGTCGCGCTCAAAGGCATTTTAATTGACAGATTTGCGCCGGTATAATATTGTTTTTAATGGGGATTTTCTATTCAAGCACCAAGATCGAACGGGCGCACTTTCCACGACCAGACACTGCATCTCCTTCTGCCTCATGCTTGATCGAGCCGGTCCAGCGCCTTTGTAATGTAAATAACCAAACCTTTTCTAAATGATCTGATTAAACAGCTTTGCCATACTCTATATTGCCGGAAGGGTTTTCTAACATTCTAACGATTATTTTTCTATAATGCCGCATTTAAAAAAAGGATATCATCTTTACATCATCGTACTGCCGTTTATCATTGCATATTTGGTGTCTTTAAGCGCCTGTCTCAATGATTCTCTGCGGCGAATCCCGCCCCAGGCGGTTAAAGGTAAACTCGATCTCACTGATTGGAATTTCAAGACAGATGGTCCGATCGATCTCAGCGGTGAATTTGAATTTTACTGGAATCAGCATCTCAAGCCGCTGGACTTCTCAAAAACACCTCTGCCTCAGAAAACCGGTTTCATCAGAATACCCGGATATTGGAACGACCACGAAATAGATGGAATAAAGCTTCCGGGTGAAGGATTTGCCACCTATCGTCTCAATATTTACTTAAAAAGCCAAGGGGAGTCCCTTGCTTTAAGGCTAACGGAAATTTCAACCGCATATACTCTATATTTAAATGGAAAGCAGGCCGTGTCGGTCGGCAGGGCGGGAAAAAGTGCTGCGACAACCGTTCCGCGTCAATTCCCAAATGTCGCAGATTTTGAACTGCAAACGAACCAGATGGAGATCATCTTACAGGTGTCCAATTTCCACCATAGACGTGGCGGAGCCTGGGAGGTCATCCAATTGGGAACAGAAACCGATATACGCCGGGCCCAGGAGCGAAGGCTTAGCTTTGATATATTTCTGTTCGGCAGTATTTTCCTCATGGCCCTGTACCATCTGGGCCTTTTTGTGGTCAGAAAAAAAGACCGTTCGCCACTTTACTTCAGTATTTTCTGTTTTTTGATTGCCCTGAGGCTGCTGACCACCGGCGGAAGATATCTCGTCCACCTTTTCCCGAATATAAGCTGGGAGCTGGTCATCAAACTCGAATATCTTTCCTTTTATCTGGCCGTCCCCGCTTTCGGATTGTTTATGCAATCGCTTTTTCAGAAATTTTCAAAACGAATTCTGTATTCCATTGCCGCGCTGGGAGTTGCATCTGCATGTGTCGTGCTTTTTTCAACGGCAAAATTCTTCTCACATACCCTTAACGCATACGAAATCATCACCCTTGTTACGATTATTTACGGTCTTTACGTGGTCTTTGCCTCTCTACCCAAAATGAGAATCGAGGCATCTGTTTTTCTTCTGGGGTTTGTCATCTTAATTCTGGCATCTATAAATGATATGCTGCACGTTGAAGGGATCATTCAAACGCGCTTCTTATTACAATTCGGCCTATTTGCGTTTATTCTCTCGCACGCGTTTATTCTCTCCTTTCGTTTCTCAAAGGCACTTACCACCGTTCAAACCCAACAAAAGGAATTAAGAGATACCCTTGAATCATATAAAACGGAAATCGTCGAACGGGTGCAAGCTGAAGAAGCTTTGAGCGAAAGTGAAGAAAAATACAGAACCATCCTTCACAGCATCGAGGAAGGGTACTACGAGGTCGATCTGGCCGGTAACCTGACCTTCTTTAATGAATCTTTGTGCAGGCATCTTGGGTATTCAGGTGATGAGCTGCTGGGAATGAACAACCGGCAGTTTATGAGCGCAGAAACGGCCCAGCGGGTATATGAAACATTTAACAGTGTCTATCAAACCGGCAAACCCGCCAAAGCATTTGACTGGGAGATGATCGCAAAAGACGGCACCAAAAAGTTTGTCGAGCTCTCTGTATCGTTGATGCGGGATTCAGCGGGACAGCCGATTGGGTTCCGGGGGGTCGCCCGCGACATTTCCGAACGCAAAAAAGCCGAGGAACAGGCTAAAATCCATCAACATCAGCTGATGCAGGCCAGCAAGATGGTCGCGTTAGGTACGCTGGTTTCCGGCGTGGCCCACGAGGTGAACAATCCCAACAATTTTATCATGCTAAATTCGCCGATATTGAAGGAAGCCTGGGAAAATGCCATGCCGATCCTGGAAAAATATTATCAAGAAAACGGTGATTTTATTCTGGGCGGTATACAATTCAGCGAGATGCGCGAAAATATTCCCGCTTTATTTTCCGGCATATCCGACGGGGCCAAAAGGATAAAGCAAATCGTTGATGAGCTCAAAAATTATGTCAGAGACAATACGGCAGATCTAAACCAAACGGTGGACATCAATGAAGTAATAAAGTCGACTGTTTCCTTGCTTTCCAATATGATAAAAAATTCCACCAATCATTTTTCGGTCAAATACGGCAATCATATCCCATTGTTGAAGGGAAATTTCCAGCGTCTGGAGCAAGTCATGATAAATCTGATTCAAAATGCCTGCCAGGCCCTTGCAGACTCCCAAAAGGGCATCTTCGTTTCAGTCAAGTTTGATAAAGATGGATCCAACATTGTGATCAACGTCCGCGATGAAGGCACGGGCATCGCGCCTGAGACGCTGGAGCACGTTACGGATCCCTTCTTTACGACCAAACATGATTCCGGCGGTGTCGGACTGGGGTTGTCGATTTCATCAAAAATAATTGAAGAGCATGGCGGTCGCATGCGCTTCAAGTCAGAAATCGGTGCAGGTACCAGCGTAGAGATCACCCTGCCTGTTGACCCAGAAAAACAAACCGAGAAAGGCAAATCCGAATGACTGAATCAACCTATCCGCATTTTCCCGTTATGATGGTAGATGATGAAGCCCAGGCCATCAACAGCTTTGAAATGACGCTGCGCTCGGCCAATATGAATAACTTCATTCGCTGCCATGACAGCCGTGATGTCATGCCGCTGCTTTCCAGCCAGGAGATTGAAGTGATGCTGCTGGACTTGAGAATGCCGCATATATCGGGTGAAGAACTGCTTCCGCTGATAACTGCTGGTTATCCGGAAATCCCCGTTGTGGTGGTAACCGGATCAAACGACGTCGATACCGCCGTAAAGTGCATGCAGCACGGTGCATTTGACTACATACTGAAGCCGGTGGAGAAAAGCCGCCTGATCGGCGGCGTCCGGCGGGCGGTGGAGCTGCGAGAATTGCAGCGCGAAAATCAATTGCTCAAAGCCCACGTCCTGTCGGATAAACTTGAAAAACCTGAAGCCTTTTCAAAGATCATCACGATTAGCGCCAGTATGCGCGCTATTTTCCAGTACACAGAGGCCGTCGCCAACAGTCCGCGCCCGGTGCTCATCACTGGAGAAACCGGCGTCGGCAAAGAATTGGTCGCGAAAGCCGTTCATACGTTAAGCAATCGTTCGGGCCCTTTTGTGCCCGTGAATGTGGCCGGCCTGGATGATCATGTTTTTGCGGACACGCTTTTTGGGCACAAAAAAGGCGCCTTTACCGACGCCCGGGAGGCGCGCGCCGGTTTAATCGAGCAGGCTGCCGGAGGTACGCTATTTTTAGATGAAATCGGAGATCTGAGCGCAACTTCCCAGGTCAAGCTTTTGCGTCTTTTACAGGAGGGGGAATTTTTCCCCCTGGGATCAGATGTGGCCAAACGTTCCGATGCCCGCATCGTGGTAGCCACCAATCAGGACCTTGATGCACTGCAGTCTTCCGGAGAGTTTCGCAAAGATCTATATTACCGGCTTTGTGATCACCAAATCCACATTCCGCCGCTGCGCGGACGGCGGGAGGATTTGCCGGTTCTCGTTGAGCATTTTTTGGAGAAGGCCTCTAAAACTTTAGACAAAAAGAAACCGACTCCCCCGGAGGAACTGATCACACTGTTATCAACCTATCATTTCCCCGGAAATATCAGAGAACTTGAATCCATGATCTTTGATGCGGTCAGCAGCCATACATCCGGCAAGCTGTCCATGGAATTGTTCAAAGCGCACATTTCTAAAAAACATCCGGTCTCCCCGGCCGATGCGCCAGATTCATCCCCCCCAAAAGAAGCACTGATCAGCTTCTCGCATCAATTGCCCACCCTCAAAGAAATCGAACAATTGTTGATCGATGAGGCGCTGAAAAGGTCCAACGGCAATCAATCCATTGCGGCGCTGAGTTTAGGCATATCTCGCCAGGCATTAAATAAGCGCCTGAAAAAGTCTCAGCAACAGACGCACGATACCGCTTAAATGGATTTTTTTGACACTGCAATAGATTTCAAATTAAAAAAATGCCTGCCGATACACGCGTTCGAAATTCATGCACACCCCTAAAGCGGATTATGATTATCTTTATTCTCTTCTATTCATTTCCTCCTGTTGAGGCGTTTCTCATCTTTTGATTTGCGCTCAGCTTGTGAAATCGATATGGTTTGCTTTAGCTTAACCGCTTCATTATGAAGCTCTGATTAGAATCAGCAGCGCTTTTTCTTCCTTGCGATATCAAAACCTGTTGAAATGCGCGTGACATCGGCATATTTGTTCTTGCCCCTCGAAAAGCGCTCATGTTAAAAAATACCAAATTGAAAAACGAAATTATCGGCTCTTATAGGCAGAGCACTAATGACCGAAATTCGGATACAGGCAAAGATATTTGAAGAATACCCCACCTTCCGGCGCAGGATTGTCATCGCCCGAAATATGGATAATCGCGGCCACTCTCCAGAACTTGAAGCAATACTCAGCGATACGATCGCACAGGCAGCTCAACAGCCGATCGACCTGAAGGCAGATCCCCGAACAAAGGCCTGGAATGACGCCTATCGTCAATTTGGTTCGAATCCGAATAAATTTCCGCCTGCACATTGTGCGCTATTAAAACGGGTCCAGCAGCAGGGTGCCAGGATTCCCTTTATCAATAAAGTCGTCGCCATTATGAACATCAACTCCATTCGGGATGCAACCCCGGTAGGGGGTGACGATGTCATGCGCGCCGGCGGCATCCTGGAGCTTCGCCATGCGGACGGCAGCGAAACGTTCACCCCGCTGGGAAACCCTGATACGAAAGAGCAGCCTGTTCCCGGAGAAGTGATTTATGTGGTGCCTGAATCAAAGGAGGTGATGTGCCGGCGCTGGAACTGGCGCAATGGACATAAAACCCGCATTGCTGAAGACACCCAAATTATCGTCATGAATATAGACAGCCTTGGGGATAACAGTGAAGCCCGATCAATTGACACCCGGGATCGGGTCGCTCAAATGCTTGAAGCGCACTGTCAGGCTGAAGTGACCACCACATTTTTATCCCCTACCCGGCCTTTCCACAAATTCGAATACTAGATGTTTGCTGTCAAGTATTTTGCGAATATGCCGATATCATTAATGAATACTTAGAAATCGGTGGCAGATCAGGAAAATTCGATTATACATATCACAAGGTGTCTAAAACGTGGATCAAAATCCTGAAAACAGAGATAACGCCCGTATTGAGTATAAATCACCGGTAGCTATCGAAAACTTGAAAGCCGGCATTATCTATCAAGCCCGGATGCTCAACTACAGTAAATATGGTCTGTATTTTGAGACAGACAGTTTGCTGCCGCTGGGTGAGGAGGTTTTTATCGGGATCGAATATTCACCGTTCTCCGATTCTCAGGATATGTATGAATGTGTGCGCGCAAAGATATTGTGGCGCCGAGAGTTGCCGACATCTTATTTCAAGTATGGCTACGGTGTTAGATTCAGCGTTGATTATGATAAGCAGCGTTCGCAAACCAGCGATTTAAAAATCGTAGAGGATCAAAGGAAACATCAAAGAAAACCATATTCCAAGTCTATTATTTATGCCACTAAAAACCATCTTATCAAAGCCCTGACAAAGGATATTAGTCCTGCCGGGGTTTTTATCGAAACTGAAAATACCCTCCACGCAGGACAAACCATTACGCTGGCGGTTCCATTAAAGAAGGCCAAAACGGCCAAGATCAAAGGTCAGGTTATATGGTCGAGCCGGGATGGCTTCGGGGTAAAATTCCTGCGGATTAAAAAATAAGCACCTGACCATATGCGGTCTTATATCGATCTTCCTGAAATTCATCGCCCGACCGACTGTTATTGACCTTTATACCGCTTTCCATCCTAAAATTCCGACTGATGGAATGGCGGCATAAGGGCTTGTCGAAAAAACATTTGAAAACTGCAACGCTTTTTTAACATT
>JASFTL010000170.1:0-7817 GCA_050053555.1 Desulfobacterales bacterium | reverse complement strand
CCAGAAAGTCGAGGAGCTGGACGTTGTGCGGGTCAACCCGGAGGGTACGATCGATGCGCGCTTTATGGCGCAAATCGGAGATGATTCGTTATTCATTGGTTCCCGCAAAGCAGCGCCCTCAAAAGCAGATGAGACGGATCAGCAGGCCCTGCAAACGATGCAGGCGCAGACGCAAAAAGATCAGAGAATTGGATGCTCGATCGTCTCGACGGCATCGGAAACTCTCTTCAGGTCCCACGAAACTCGAGTTGAAATCGATGCGACGGCCAACCAAAAAGATCTGGAGTATATTCACCAGGACAACCGAATCACCGATGTCGTTATTTCATCAAAGACAGATGCCATTGAGAACCTTTATCGAATCGGAAGGCTGATCAACCATATTCGGGAAATCCATCATGTCAACGCGGTTCGGTTGCGCAGTTTCAACTTCAACTATAAACCCATGGTTTATACCCGGGCTGTGATTGACCGGCTGGGAGAGCTTAACCGCTTGGCGGTGGTCAATCCTTTGAGGCTGGAGATCGAGACCCAATTTCTGCATTCAAGCGAAATCGAGCAGATTCATGCGGATCTGATAAAGGCTTTACACAATAAAGGCGTTACCGTTTATAATAACACACCCCTTTTGGCGAACATCAATGACTATGCGGAAGAAATACACCGACTGGCGTACGGTTGTCGAAAGATCGGCCTCGAATTCCACCATCTGTATGTCGCCGGTTTACCCCTGCAAAAAGAGTGGAGTCAACACCATCCGGTCGACATTTCCGCCGTCATCGACATTGCATCGCGCGTTCGCAGGAACGGCAGCGGCCGGGAGATACCGCGCTACATCATCCTGACGGAACTGGGCGAAGTCGATTTCGGTCTCACATCGAAGCTGTCAGAAAAAAACGGGCGGATGTCGCTAAAACTGTTGCCGTATACACTGGCGTATTTTAAAAACATGGATCCGGCTTACGACTGGCCGCCGCAGGTCAAAGTCGACACAGACGGCAACCCGGTCCTACCGGTTGCCGGCCTGGTGAACAGCACCCGCTTTTTCATGGCCTGAAAGCGTGACGCTGGATTCAGTCACTATTCCGATCGATAGACGATCCGGCCGTCAAAAATCGTCATTTCCACCCGCATATCGGCGATCTCCATCGGATCCACCTGAAAAATATCCCGGTCCAAAACAATCATGTCGGCCCATTTCCCCGGTGTTAATGTGCCCATCTCATGGGTTTGACGGTAAAATTCGGCGGGCACTGAGGTGTAACCCCGAACGGCATCTTCCACGCTGATTCGCTGTTCGGGATACCACCCCCCGGCCGGGGTGCCGTCGCGCCGTTGGCGGGTGACGGCCGCATGTATTCCCACCAGCGGGCTGGGATCACAGACCGGCGCATCGGAACTCAGCAGCACCGGAATGCCGGCATCGATCATTTCTTTGTAGGCATAGGTCCAACGGCCGCGGGGACCTACCGATTCGTCGATCATGTTGATGTCCAGAATCATGTTGTGCGGCTGGACACAGGCCGCCAAATTGAGTTTGGCCAGACGTTGGATGTCTTCGGATCGAATCATCTGGGTGTGCTCAATGCGGTGGGGAAGCATCGGCGGCATGCTGGATTGCTCCTTGGTCTCGCTGCGCAATTTAGCGAGTTGCTCTAATATGGTAATAACTTCACGATTGGCACGATCCCCGATGGCATGAACCATCACGGCCAGGCCTGCCTTTTCCGCCGCCTCAATATTTCGGGCCAGCTCCGCCATGGAGCCCAGTGGCATGCCGTATTCGGCATCCAGATAGGGCTCCAGCATCCAGGCGGTGCGTGCGCCCATGCCGCCGTCTGCAAAGTACTTGAGGTGGCCGATGCGAAGACGTTCATCACCGAGCCCGGTTCGCAGCCCCAAGGCAATGGCTTCCTGCAGACCCTCACCGGCAAGACTTACCCAACATCGCAAATCAAGCTTCCCTTTTTCGTTTAAAAGCTGCCAGGCCTTTAAAGCCGGTGCAGCCTCGACTCCCCCCATGAGACGTACATCGTGAAGGCCGGTTAGTCCTAAGGTGTGTAAATGTGTAATACCGTCTCGCATGGCCGTCACAATTTGATCCGCAGTCGGTGCCGGGATAACCGTTTTGACCAGGTTGGGTGCCAATTCACGCAAAATGCCGCTCGGGCGTCCGGCGGAATCCTTTTCAATCACACCGTCGGGGGGGTCCGGGGTTGTTTCATCGATTCCGGCCAGTTCCAGGGCACGGGAATTAACCGAGACCAGATGCAGATCACAGCGCCAGAGGGCGACCGGATGGGCAGGGGCCATCGCATCGAGATGTTCTCGGCTGGGCATGGTATGTTCGGGCCAATCGGACTCGTTCCAGCCCTGACCCAAAATCCAATTTTCCTGCGGCAACCGGCCGGCAGCCTGCGCCACCAGGTCGAGCAATTCATCCAAAGAGTTGATTCGCGCCAAATCGAGCTGCTGTCGCCCCATGGCCCAATCATAGAAATGAAAATGAGAATCCATCAACCCCGGAATTCCCAGACGGCCTTTGAGGTTGACATGCTCGGTCTTTGTATCCGCCAAGGCCTTAATCTCCTCATCATCACCGACAGCCATGATGCGGCCGGTTTTGACAGCCATGGCCTGCGCCTGGGGTTTTTGAGCGTCCATTGTACGGATGTTGCCATTCAATAAAATCAGATCTGGCCCGGAGCGGTTTTGAATCATAGCAAAAATCCTTTCTGAAATGGATCTCGAGAGTCAATGATAAATTCGTGTACGCCGGTGATCTGGGCGCTTCCGCGAACTTCCGCAACAACCGCCTGCTTGTCCTCCAGCCGGATTTCTTCCACGAGCCGGCCCTCAAAGGTGGTTCCAAGCGGGCTCGTGTTAACGAAGGTTTCGTTGAGCCCGAGGTGGCCTCCGTGATGGAGCAGGGTCATTTTGGCCGTTGTGCCGGTGCCGCAGGGCGAGCGATCCATATGTCCTTCGCCCAAAACCACAATGCTCTTGCCTTTGCCCTCAGCGTCCATCGACGGATCATAAAACTCGGTCACATCGACTGTGTTGACTTCAGGCCGCGCGGGGTGGCGCACGGTCAATTGTTGATTGGCTGCTTGAATGAGCTGCATACCCAATTCGATGAAACGCGGCCCATTTGACGGCGAGAAGTCAAGGCCAATCTGATCTGCTGAAACCATGACGAAAAATCCCCCCACACAGACCGTGGCGACCTGCAGCCGTCCGAAATCTGGAATGGATAAGGTTTCATTATCGCTGTAAACAAACGAAGGCACCATCTGGATCGCTACCGATTCGACCTTGCCATTCTGCATGTAGGCGGTCGTCTGCATGGGGCCGGAAGGGGTGTCAACAATAACCTGCAGGGCGTCGCCGTCTGCTTCAATAACGCCCGCTTCGATCAGGGTCATGACCGCACCCATGGTCGCGTGACCGCAGAGATACGGATAGCGGCGTGCGTCCATGTAAATCAGACCAAACCGGGCACCGGCTGATACGGGTTCCGTGATACATGCGGCAAACATGTCGCGATGACCGCGCGGTTCGCGCGTCAGCAGCAGTCGAATGGCGTCATGGTGTTCCATGAAAAAAGCCCTTTTTTCCTGCATGGTCTCGCCCGGGATGGGACCCACCCCGCCCACAATCAGACGGGCCGGTTCCCCGGCGATGTGGGAATCAATGGTAATGATTCGGTCCGGGAAGGCATTTCTGACCGTTTGGACCATATTGGCAAATTCCATTGAAAATCCTCCTGTACGCTTCAGCGTGGTTGTGCTCTGACAAAACAATGCCCTCCCCAAAACAGCAGGCGGACATTGCCAAAAATTAGCATTGACGTTTCTTGCGGTGGGATAGAAGGGCTGGCCAATTTGTTGATATTATCCTGCAGGCGAGTTCGCCTCTCATGCAGGTTTTTTTGTCTGGAGCAAACCACAATGCCGGGGCGCTACGTGTACCCGGATTTTTTCCCCTTTGCGAAAAGGGGTCAATTTTGCGATACCGATGGCATGAACCATCATGCCGCTCTCCAATTCCACGAAATAACTGACCTCGCCGCCCATATAGCTGCGGTCTTTGATCGTGCCATCAAAGGTGTTCATGTCGGGTTCCGGGGGTGCCTGATCCGGATAAGCGAGTTCAAATTTTTGAGCGCGGA
Organism: Desulfobacterales bacterium; assembly: GCA_050053555.1. GTDB lineage: Bacteria > Desulfobacterota > Desulfobacteria > Desulfobacterales > JAHEIW01 > JAHEIW01. The sequence continues at coordinate 3,646 of JASFTL010000170.1, read as the reverse complement.
TGACCAGTTCGACCGGCTCTCCATCGACCCAATCACCCGGATGCTTCACTCTGAATTCATTTCCGTCCGGCAACTTGACGCCGACCGCTTCACCGTCTAAACCCGAAATGACACCGCCAAAGAAATTTGAATGCCCCAGAAAGTCCGATACAAAATGGTTCTGGGGATAATTATAAACCTCCTCGGGACTGCCTTCCTGCTGCTTGAGACCATCTTTCATCACGACGATTTTATCGGACATGGAGAGCGCTTCGCGCTGATCATGGGTGACAAAGATCGTCGTGACGCCCAGCATCTGCTGCAGGTTGTCGATTTCACGGCGCATCTCTTCGCGAAGATTCTCGTCCAGGGCCGACAGCGGCTCATCCATCAAAAGGACATCGGGTTCGATGACAATGGCACGGGCCATGGCGATGCGCTGCTGTTGACCGCCGGACAGCTGGGAGGGCATGCGGTTTTCAACACCCGGAAGTCGCACCATTTCCAGCGCTTTTTTAACCTTTGCTTGCATTTCGTTTTTAGCGACTTCCCGGTATTTTAGCCCGAAAGCGACATTGTCAAAAATCGTCTTGTGCGGGAAAAGGGCATAGTTTTGGAAAATCATCCCCAGGTTGCGTTTGTGGATCGGGATATCGTTGACCCGTTTGCCTTTGATATAGATATCCCCTTCCGTTGGTTCTTCCAGTCCGGCAATCATTCTCAAAATGGTGGTCTTACCACAACCCGACGGGCCGAGAAGCGTCACCAGAGAGCCCTCTTCAAAGTCAAGATCCATCTTCTCAACCGCCACGACTTTGCCGAATCGTTTATACACCCCTTTCAGCTGAACCACAGGGGAAGTCGATTTCTTTTCCACGGTCTACCCTCTTTCAGTGTCAATGGTTTGCCGGCCGCCCGCATCGGGCGACCGGCAACAACCTCGTGTTATGCACCTGCTTTGATCCGATCCCACTTTTCGGCAAAATCAACCTGGTGAGCATTCCAGAAAACCGGATCGGCGAACAGGTACCCCTCCAGCTTGCCGGTCGGATCAAAGGCCGGCAACTTCTTGACTTCATCAGGCATGTCAACCTTGCTTGGATCCAGGCTTGAAGGATATTTCTGTCCGACAGCCACGGCGATGGCTGCTTTGGGCTCCAGCATGAAATTGAGCAGCTTTTGGGCGACATCCAGATCGGTTCCCTTCAGGACAAAGATACATTCCTGCCAGGAATAACAGTTGTTCGGTGCTAAGAATCCAATAGGGTGGCCCTGGGCTTGAAGGGCAGCCACGCGGCCCGACCATGCAACGGTGGCGTAAATCTCCTCATTGGCCAACAGGCTCATGAGTTCGGCACCGGATCCCCAGTACTTTTTGACCATCGGGACCTGTTCTTTTAAGGCGCTCCAAATGGCTTTCATATCGCTGATTTTGTTTGGGTTCTGTCCGGTATGCAGGGCTGCATACCAGATGTTGGTGCGCCAGTCCCCCCAGCTGCCGAGTTTGCCTTTGAGGTCTTTATCCCACAGCAATGACGCTCCCAGTTTTTCGGCCTTGTCTTTTGAAATATGTTTGGTGTTGTAAGCGATGCCCGTCTGGCCATAATCATATGGAACCGCCGAAAGCTTACCATCGGTAATCGCCCGGTAGGGTTCCATCATGGCGGACATGACATTTTTCAGATTCGGAATCTTGCTTTCATCCAGAACCACGTTGAATTTCAAGCCCACGTATCTGGCGTAATCAAATACGCCGCTCAAATGCGCCAGGTTGAACTCCCCGCCGGGTGGGTAAGAGGCCTTGACCCGTGTCAGATAGGTATCCATGTCGCCAAACTCACCATCGATGACCTTAACGCCGGTGGCCTCGGTAAACGGTTTAAAGGCATGTTCGCGAAAGGCTTCGGAGACGACACCGCCCCATCCATCGAAGCGAATCGACTCGGCGGCAAAAGCGGGCCGGCTAAAAAGACCGAACGGACCGCCCACCAGGCCTGCCGCTGCGCCGGCAATCCCCAAAAATTTTAAAAAATCCCGCCTTCCAATCTCTCCATTCATATACTGTTCGTACAACCTATCCAATTTGTCTTGCAGAGCATGCTTCATACTTTACCTCCTTTTTAAAAAAAATTTACATAGGTCAGTCCTTCGTTCATCTTACCTCCTGATACCCACATTTTAGGGCCCATTCGGCATCCTCGGGGTTGCAGACCCAATAGACTGGTGTGTCGCCTTTGACGATTTTCAAAGCAACCGAGGATTTAGCGACATATGAGCGCGCCAGTTCAAGGGAATTAAACGGAAATACGGTAATCCATCTGGTATTTCCTTGCTTGTCTGCTAACTCAATCATCGGCATTTTAAAATTCTCCTTGGATTAGAAACGCTAAGTCCCTCTGGAGAGCTTGCGGGATAAATACCCGGCCAGCAGCGGCGTTGCAATCGTCAGAATGATCATCACCGTACCCAGGGCATTGATTTCCGGGCTGATGGAGTTGCGCAACATACCAAATATCTTCACCGGTACGGTTTGATTTTGGGCCGTGGCCCAGAACAGCGTAGCGGTGATATCGTCAAAGGATATGGTGAAAGAAAACAGCATCCCTGCCAAAATGGCCGGTGTCAGCAGCGGCAAGGTCACCTCCTTGAAGGTCTGCAAGGCATTGGCCCCCAGTGATTGGGCTGCTTCTTCATATTCTTTTTTGATCCCGCCCAGCCGGGCCTGAACGATTAAAAGAACGTAGGGCAGCGTCAGCACCACATGACCGATCACCAGCAGGGCAAAGCTTTTGGGCTGCTGAAGCCAGCGGATAAAGAGCAAAAGCGCCACCCCCAGTATGACTTCGGGTATCATGATGGGCGCTAACAGCAGGGTGTTGAGCGTGTTCTTGCCCGGAAAGTTATAGCGCACGAACGCCATGGACGCCATGATGCCGACGGAAGTCGATACCACGGCCGTCAGAGAGCCCAGGATCAGAGAATTTTTAAAGGCAATCAATATGGTCTGATTTTGCGCCAGCTTAAAGAACCATCTCAGGCTGAAGCCCTTCATCGGAAAGCTGCCGAATTGTTCCGGGTTGAAGGAAAGAACAATGACAACGACAATGGGGGCGAACATAAAGGCGTAAACCAAAATGGTATAAAAGCGAATCAAAGACCAGCCCGATAATTTTGGCATGCGCTTATTCTCCCTGCAGGCTTTTGAATATCTGGTTGATGCCCAGATAACGGTTATACGTCCATACGATGATTAACAACAAGCCGAGCAAAATCACACTGATAGCCGAACCAAAGGGCCAGTCCAAAGTACCGATAACGCGTTTAAAAATCAGGTTGGCAATCATTTCATTTTTGGGTCCGCCCAGGATCATGGGCGGCAGATAAGTGCCGGCGGTCAAAACAAAAACTAAAAGACAACCTGCACTGACGCCCGGAAGACTTAGCGGCAGCGTCACTTCCCTGAAGGCCTGCCATTCGGTACAGCCCATGCTGCGGGCCGCCTCCAGCAGGCTCTTGTCGATACCCTCCAGGCTGACATAAATATTCAGAATCATAAACGGCAGAAGATACTGAATCAGGCCCATCAAAACAGATCCCTCATTGTAAAGCATGCCCACGGGATCGGATAAGATGCCGCTCTTGATCAGATAATGATTGATCAGTCCGG
>JASFTL010000169.1:0-7817 GCA_050053555.1 Desulfobacterales bacterium | reverse complement strand
TTCGAGTTCATTGATGATGGTGCGGGCATGCATCTCCCATGCGCTGCGGGTTTCGTTTTTGTTGCGGGTCATGGGAAATTTCAGCATTTTGATGGGTGTTGCTTCCGGCACATAGGGTTTAGCAATGTCTTTGGCCAGACTGTGGTGGTTTTTGGTGGATGCGGCGGCATAAACAATATCCACGCGACCCAGTATTTTAGCCGCTTTTAGCGTGACGAGCTCCGGGTCTCCGGGTCCCACACCAATTCCATATAGCATGCCCGTTTGGGTGTTCATAGTTTTCCTCGAATAGTTATAGTTAAAAACCAAATTAAAATCTCGAAATCCGAAATTCGAAACTATATCAAATGACCAAAATTCAAATGATCAAAACGGAGTTTTATTCAATCCTCTTGTTTTACTAATTGGAAAATTCGAATTTAGAATTTGTTTCGAATTTCGAGATTCGGATTTCGAGTTTAAAAGAGTTTATTGTGATTTAAATGTTTTTTATAAGGCATATCGAAATATTAATAATTAAAATCCCCGAGTTGCCATTATGGCCAGCGCATTGACCACGGCGGCAGCCACATTCGATCCCCCCTTGCGACCCACATTGGTAATATAAGGCGGATGGCCCAATTTGATCAGTTCGGCTTTGGACTCGGCGGCATTGACAAATCCGACCGGCAGTCCGATGATCAGAGCCGGTTGCGCTTTTTTTTCTTTGATGCGTTCAATGAGATGCAGCAGCGCGGTGGGGGCATTGCCGATGACATAAATGCCGCCGGCCATATCGGTCAGGGCGGCATCCACTGCCGCATGTGCTCTTGTGGTTCCGGCTGACTGTGCATTCTCATGAACACGGCTGTCATTCATATAGCACTTCACGTTCGTCCCGAATGATTTCAAGTCTCTTTGACGGGTTCCAACCCGCGCCATATTGGTGTCCGTGATGATCGATTTTGCATTGCGAATGGCAGCGATGCCGGCGGTGACCGCATCCGAATGAAAGCGGACGGTCTCTTTATATTCAAAATCAGCGCTGGTATGAATGATCCGCCGCACAATCGCCCATTGATCAGCAGAAAATCCATGGGGGCCGGCTTCGCGGTCGATGATTTTAAAACTGAGTGCTTCGATTTCACCCGGTCTCATAACCAGTTATTTCCTTTCGCTCCGATAAGCTGCACAGGCGGATACAAAGTGTTCAGCCACCTGTGGCTGACTGCCGAAGTGCAAATGGGTATAGCTGCCAAGGGTGCGATGGGTATAATAGCCCTGCGGCGGTCGATCAACACCCGCTCTGTCCGTCAGACGATAGACGGTGGCCGTGCTGGATTCTGATGTTCTCAGTTCCGAGTAATGAAATTCGTGTCCGCGGATGACCTGGCCCGAGGGACCGATGACGGTATCCTGTGTCAATGTAATTTCGCGATAACCCAGGGCTTTTAAGCGCGAATGCATTCTGGCCGTAAACGGGAAACATCCGACCATGGGATGGCGGTTTGCATTTTGATCGCGCAGTTCATTACACAGGTACATGAACCCGCCGCATTCGGCATAAATCGGCATGCCTTTTTGGCTTTGATTCCGAATCTGATTTCGCAAACCAATATTGTCTGCCAGGCGATCCGCCGCAAGCTCCGGATAGCCCCCGCCCAGATAAAGCCCGTCCAGAGCAGGCGGCAGCTGCGTGTCCGCAGTTGGAGAGAAAAACACGAGCTGAGCTCCAGATGCCTGCAGCTGATCGAGATTGTCCGGGTAGTAAAAACAAAAGGCATTGTCTCGGGCCACCCCGATTCGAATGGGCGCTTTTGTCGGCGCAATCTTGGTGGCTGTTTTTTCACCTGAAATACTTATTTCGGCAAGACGATCGAGCAGTCGATCGATATTCAGGCTGTCTTCGATAATGGCCGCCAGCTTTTTGATCATCGCATCGGATAAGGGATGATCCTCGCGGGTGACCAGGCCCAAATGTCTTTCCGGAATCGAAATTTTTTCATCACGAACAACGCCCCCCAGACACTGCATGTCAACATTGCCTTCTAACGCTTCGGTGAGGTAATTCAAATGGCGACGGCTTCCTAAATTATTGAATAAAACCCCGGCATATGTCAGATCCCGGTCGAATTTTTCAAATCCCATAATAACTGCCGCCGCGCTGCGTGCCATGCTTTTGGCATCGACAATTAAAACAACCGGCAATCCCAGCCATTTGGCCATCTGTGCGGTGGAACCCGACTCAGTTCTGCCGTCATACCCATCAAACAGCCCCATTACGCCTTCAACAATGGCAACATCCGCTGTGCAGGCCGCATCCTGAAAACAGGCCAAGTTATAAGCCTTTGATAGCATCCAGCCATCCAGGTTGCGGCTAACCGCCCCGGTGATGCGGCTATGGTGGCCGGGATCGATAAAATCCGGCCCCACTTTAAACGCAGCGACCTTTAGACGGCGCTGGGCCAGAGCCGCCATCAATCCCAAACTGATGGTTGTTTTGCCACACCCACTATGGGTGCCGGCGATGACGAGACCTTTTGTTGCCATGCTTTAAAACTTCTGTGCCTTAGCGATAATTTGATCCGCGCTGTCGTCAAAAACTTCAGGATACAGGATTTTGCCGATCTTGGCGATTCCCGCCAGCAGCCGGTATGTCGGCCGCGAGACGATGCGCTCATCGACGATATATATTTGGTTGTGATCGACGGCTTTGATGACCTGATAGCCGGCTTCATTTTTAATCATGGATACGCTCGGCCGATTCATTGCCCCGGATTGAGCCAGGTAAACATCAATTTGCGGTCCGCGTGCTAGAATGCGCTCTTTTCCGTAATAGGCAATATTGGTTTTTCTGACCGGGATCGCATCGGCGGCCGCATTGATACCACCGGCCGTTTCCAGCGCGAATATTGCCATGGAGTCCGGTGAAAAGGTTTTCATTTTGTTGTGGATCGCCTCGAAGTAAACTCTTTTCCTGATCGCGATCGACGCCGTTAGGGTTTTGAATTTCAAAATCGCCGTTTTAAAATTGGCAACCATTTTTAAGGCGCGTTGCTGTCTGGCGGTTAAAGCACCGAGAATGCGCCAGTAGGTGTACATCTCCTCAATCGTGCCCGGCTGCAGTGAAGCCACCGTGATTCCGCTTTTTTCCAGCCGTGCGATCAATTGGGGATAACCGCGATCGATCATGGGGCGCACGAGAACCAGATCCGGGCGGGCGGCTAAAAACTTTTCAGGATCATCATGATAGGAAAACACCGGCTTTTTTAAAGCCCGTGAAGGATAATCCTCATGACGCGAAACACCGATAATTTCTCGATCAAGGCCTAACTGAAAAAGATTTTCAGTGTGCGCACCGTACAGGGAGATAATCCGATGATGGGGGTTGTGGATGACAATTTTTCTGGCGGCCTGATCGATGACTATATTGGGGGCTTTAACCCGGAATTTGTCTCCCCTTGCCGTGGGGATATTCAGGCCATAGATCATTCCAACCGTCAGCAGCCCGCAAATGAGTTTGGTGGTTTGTTTCATTGGTTATTTCTTAAAAATGACATGTAAAGCGTCATTGTCGGTTTCGGCGTATATTTTTGACTCGACATTGAAAACGGCTTCAATGGTTTGCGGATTCAATACATCCCGCGTAAACCCGTGGGCGGCGATCTGCCCCTCGGCCATGAAAATCAGATAGTCGCAGTAAACGGCGGCCAGGTTCATGTCCTGCATGACGGCAATGACGGTCTTGCCCTGCTCTCTTACGCGTTGTTCGGAGATGTTCAGCAGGCTTAGCGAATAGTTAATATCCAGATTGGAGGTGGCTTCATCCAGGATTAATACCGGTGTGTCCTGGACCAGCGCCCGGGCAAATATCACCCGCTGTCTTTCACCACCGCTCAGCTCTGTTACAAAGCGGTCTGTGAACCCGGCAATCTCAGTTTGCTCCATAATTTGGGCAACCCATTTTCGGTCTTCTGTGGTCGGAGCCGAAAACCTCGGTATGTGCGGATAACGGCCCATCATGACCACCTGTTCGACGGTAAACGGAAAGTTGATGTAAAAATTTTGCGGTACCAGGGCAATTTCTCTGGATAATTGTTTTTTAGAATAGGTTGTCATATTTTTCCCTTTATAAAAGACCTTGCCTTTTTCCGGCTGGCGGTGCTTGCATAAAATATCCAAAATAGTGGTTTTGCCGCTGCCATTGGGGCCAATGATACCGTAGAATTTTCCGACATCCAGATTGATGGTAAAATCGTCAATGATCTTTTTATCGGCGTAGTAAAAAGAGACGTTTTCTAAGTTAAAAGACATGCCATCAAAACTTTCTTGTTTTCTGCTGCTTGCGAAAGATATAACAAAAGAACGGGCCGCCGATTAAGGCTGTCAGCACACCGATTGGAATTTCCGAAGGCAACACTGCACGGGTAATGGTGTCGGCGGCCAGCAATAGAATTGCGCCGGCCAAAAACGATATCGGAATCAACCGCCGATTATCCGGTCCGGTGAGCAGGCGCATCATATGCGGAACCAGCAAGCCCACAAAACCGATGATTCCCGACACCGACACGCAGATGGCGGCAACCATTGAAGCGGTTGTCAGAAGCGTAAGGGTCACTTTTTGAGTATCCACCCCCAACGAGGATGCCGTGCGGTCACCAAGGGACATCAGGTTTAGATCCCGCGCATAATACATAAAGATCAAAAAGCCGCAACCGATCAATAAAAATGTCAGACCCACGTCCGTCCAGGTCTTGGACCCGAAGCTGCCCATCAGCCAGAAAATGATAACCGCCACCTGCTCATCGGCAATATATTTTAAGAAACTGATACCGGCTGACAATATGGCGGCCACAATGATTCCGGAAAGAATCAAATTGGTGGAAGAAATCCCTCCGCCGGAGGCCGACAGGTACATGACAAAGAAAAGAGTGGCCACGGCACCGATAAAGGCGAAAAGCGGCACGGAAGCCGTTCCCATAAATCCGATATTCAACAAAATGGCCAAAGAGGCCCCAAAGGCCGCTCCAGCAGAAACGCCCAGGGTATAAGGGTCGGCCAGGGGATTTAACAAAATTCCTTGAAACACCACACCGGATATGGCCAACCCGGCACCCACGATGGCCGCCGACAGTATTCTGGGCAGCCGAACCTCGAGTACGATCACCGGATAAAGTTTATCCATGTCGTCGATAAAGCCCTCCTGGCCGGATAATTTGGCTGTTAAAATTTTGATCACATCTATTGCCGGTAAACGGATATATCCCATTGCGGTAGAGATGACGACGGCACTTCCAAGAACGACGGACAGCAATGCGAGCTGTGAAATTGTTGCCTCCCGCAAATTGTTACGCATGTTGTTTCATCCCCTTTTTTTACTCTCCTTCGCCAGAATGCTCTCCGGCTTGCCGCGGGGAGGCTTCACTGGGGTTCTTTCAACGCCTGGCGCCGGCAAGGAACCCGAGTTCATAACAAAAAAACCCTTCAAGCGATGACGGCTTGAAGGGTTGCACCCAGTTTACTTGACCCTTTTTATGTATTGCTCAGTTTCTGTCGTTCGCAGAGTGAGGCCGTGGCGAACTTGAACATTTTCAAAAGCCTCAAGGTTCGAGCAATTTGACAAGGCAGGTCTTCTGGCTCCCCCGCCCTTTTAGCAACCTTCCCATCCCGATTGGTCGAAACAGTGGCCTGCGAGGCTAAAAGGGTTCCCTTTTCGCATGAAACGAAAAAGGCGGGGTTACAGCGGCGGGACCGCTCCCGATTTTAACGGGATTCCCTATTAAGCGTGTGCACCTTATTCCCTAGCATAATCCCTTAAGGCAAAAGCGGTTTTAAGTCAAGAAAATTCAAGCGTTAATACAAACAATACCGATAATAAGATTTAATCTATAACTTAAGAAAAGCTTGACAAAGACAAATGACTCATCTATCTGGTTTTTAAAATTTAAATCTGTCACCCGATGGTTCTCATGAAACGGTTTTGAAATAGCCAGATTTTGTTCGAGAGCAAGGCGCGAATCGGTTCAAAAACGGAGCGGACACGCTAGTACGCGAGTATTTTGAAGCGAATTTTAACACAGCTATCGGGCAAAAGATGGTTATTTATAAACCGTTTTTTGGGAGAATAGGGAAACCGGTGCCAATCCGGTACGGACCCGCCGCTGTGTTCGGGGACGAAACCCGCAAGTTGCCACTGGTTCGGTACCAAGCGGACCGGGAAGGCGCGGGGATTAGATCGATCCGAAAGTCAGAAGACCTGCCATCCGGTTTGGGTTTGAGGAGAAGGTAAATCCTCAAGCGTGGTAGCTATTTGTCCTGCCACACTTGGGGATTTTTTTATTGTTAATCACGAAAACACGAAAAATAGAAGGCACGAAATTTTAAATATTCTTTTTTTCCGCGTTTTAAGCCTAGATATTATCTTTTTCGTGTTTTTTCTGCTTTCGTGCTTTCGTGATAAATTGAAAGGAGAAATATTTGCAATGAATTTAGCGGAAATTGTTGAAGGTATTAAGCCTGTTGATCAGGACTGGATTCAAAAAGCACAGGAGCGGACCGCACAACTGGTGATGCCGACCCGCGCCCTCGGGCGGCTGCATGAGATATCCGAACAGCTCTGCGGCATCCAGGAAACCCTTGAACCCGCCATCAATCACAAGGCCATCCTGGTCATGGCCGGCGACCACGGGGTTGTCGAGGAAGGCGTAAGTGCCTATCCACAGGCAGTCACCCCGGCCATGGTTCAGACGTTTCTGGCCGGCGGCGCCGGGATCAACGCCATTTCCCGTCAGGTCGGCGCCGATGTGTGGGTGGTGGATATGGGGGTTATGGCGGACATTGATACGACCGGATTGAAGGAAGCCGATCATCTGGTGGTTCAAAAGATTGCAAACGGTTCCGCCAATTTTACCAAAGGCCCGGCCATGTCCCATCAGGATGCGGAAACTGCAGTGCTGATCGGGTTTCAGCAGGCGGCGAGCCTTTTTGAGCAAGGTGTCGATATTCTGGGCACAGGTGATATGGGCATCGGTAACACCACCCCTTCGGCTGCCATCGGAGTCGTTTTGGCCGGCGCTTCTGTGGAAAAAATGGTCGGGCGTGGAACCGGAATCGATGACGCCGGATTGGCGCGCAAGCGCGATGTCGTGCGACGCGGCATTGAATTCAACAAGCCCGAACCGGATGATGGTCTGGACGTTTTGGCCAAAGTTGGCGGATTTGAAATTGGCGGCATTGCCGGCGCCATTCTTGCGGCTGCTTTTCATCGGCGGGCAGTGGCTTTAGACGGCTTTATTTCAACGGCCGGCGCCCTGGTCGCCCATGCCCTGTGTCCGACCGTTAAAGACTTTTTATTTGCCGGGCACTTCTCGGAAGAGCCCGGTCATCGTTTTATGTTAGCGCATCTGGGGCTTAAACCCATTCTTGACCTGGGCATGCGTCTGGGGGAAGGAACCGGCGCCGCGCTGGCGATGGGCGTCATGGAAGGCGCTGTTCGGATGTTTAAGGAGGTGTTGACGTTCGAACAAGCCGGCGTCGCCAACAAATAAAAAACCGGCTTTTTAGGCATCATCTTTTGACCGAATGGCTGCGTTATGAGCCGCTTCAAAATGCTCGAGAACTTCTGTGTACGCTCCGCTTTTGACGCGGCTCAAGCCTTGCCATCGATCAGAATCTAAGACCTAAAACGCCGGTTTATTCTTCTATAGCGTTTTAAACGCGTTTATTTTTGTATCCTCGATTAAGATCTAACAGCTAAAACGCCGGTTTTTCTTCTACAGCGTTTTGAAACGAGGTAAGGTTTTTTCTCAGCCCTCAGTCCTCAGTCCTCTGACTTCTGA
>JASFTL010000168.1:0-7824 GCA_050053555.1 Desulfobacterales bacterium | reverse complement strand
TAACATTATTTTCCAAACCGCCAAGTAAAACCGTTATATTCATACATCCGACCAATCGGTTACTTAGTTAATTTGACCACCAAAAAGCCCGAATTTTTGCGGCGAATGAATAGGTTTACAGATTGGCCTGAATCCACTTGACTCAGAATTTCTTGATAATCCGATATCGTCTCGATCGGATGGCGGTTGATTTCTTTGATGATATCACCGACGCGGATATCTGCCTCCTCTCCTTTACTTCCACTTTGTATTTCAATGACGATGACACCGGACGTTTCGTCAATATTTAATCGCTGCGCAATTTCAGGAGTCAAATTCGAGACACGAATACCGAATTCCTCCGCCTGTTCTCTGGGCCGACCTCGGGAAGCCAGCTTAGCCTCATCGCGCTTGACGATTTCGACCTTAACCGTTTTTTCCTTTCCATCGCGTAAGATTTTTATTTCAGCGGTTTCACCGACAGGTATTCCAGCAATCATGCCGGTGAGTTGTCGGCTCGTTTTAATCTTCTGGCCATTTACTTCAAGAATAATGTCCCTTGGTTTTATGCCGGCTTTGTCTGCAGGATCGCCTTCAAAAACGTCCATGACAAATACGCCCTCTTGGTTTTCAATCTCATAATATTCAGCCATATCACCGCTCAGATCCTGAATGGCAACACCCAGCCATCCCCGTGTGACTTCGCCTTCGGTTTTGAGTGCTACAATAATCCCCTTGGCGAGATTTACCGGAATGGCAAACCCGATACCCTGACCACTGGCGACGATTGCGGTATTGATACCCACCACCTCCCCCTGTAAATTTAGAAGGGGGCCACCACTGTTGCCGGGATTGATGGAGGCATCTGTTTGAATGAAATCATCGTAGGGACCTGATCCGATAACCCGGCCCTTAGCACTCACGATTCCTGCGGTCACGGTGTGTTCAAGTCCAAACGGGCTTCCGATAGCCACCACCCATTGTCCAACTTTTAACTTGTCTGAATTGCCCAGCTTGGCCGTCGGCAGATTTTCGTCCGATTCTATCTTTAAAAGAGCAATATCCGTATTGGGATCACGGCCAACGATGGTTGCATTGAACTCACGTTCATCTTTGAGTTTGACCTTTATTTGATCTGCATCTTCGATGACATGGTTATTTGTCACCACAAAGCCCTCTTTATCGATAATGAATCCAGATCCGAGGCTGGGTTGCTTGAACTCCTTTTGCATGTCCTCACCAAAAAATCGTTCAAAAAAGTCCTTAAAAGGACCCTTTCTTCCCCAGGGATCACGCTGAAACTGGCGGAAAACCGGACCTCCGCCTTTGATTGTCTTCACGGTGCGGATGTTGACAACAGCCGGACTCACCATTTCTGCCAGTTGGTTGAAACTGGCCGGTGCGTTGAATAATTCTGTCGTTTTGGCATAAACGCTAGGACCGGCAAAATGATTAGCGCTAAACCATATTGCTCCGAACAGGATCAAGGTGATGCATAAAACGTTAGCTCTAAATACTTTTGCACTCATATCACGAATGCTCATAAATATATCTCTCCTTTCTGGAAGGTTTAATGCCAACTCCAATCAAATTGTTTTTATATGTCATAACCCTCAAGGTTCGTTTAGGCAATAAAAAAGGTAAACTGCATCAGAAGGCTCGGAAAGTTTTTTGATCCTCTATCCTCGATAGACCCGCATGAGCTTCGAGCCGCAAGGGGCTTCCGCCACACCTGATGAGCGCGCATTATCAGAGACATTTGAATTTATCAAATAATCAGCGAGTCGACAGAGGGCATCTCTTGCAAACCCTAAATTATGCATTAAAGTTTTAAAAACCGGCGTCACAAATACATAAAATGGGAATATTCTAAAAATAAACCTGTTTTTCATTTTTTCCATAGTTGAGTTCAAAGTTTTTCAGGAAAAGGGAGAACCAAAATGATCCAGGTCGAAAATCTGACCAAATATTATGCCCGCCTTTGCGCAGTGGATCAGATCAATTTCGATATTCAGAAGGGCGAAATTCTGGGCCTGCTAGGCCCAAACGGCGCGGGCAAAACCACCACCCTGCGGATGCTTACCGGTTATCTTCAACCTACCTCGGGAAGCATCGATATTAAAGGCTTAAGCATTGATTCTCATGTTTTAGAAATCAAAAAGCTTTTGGGCTATCTGCCGGAATCCGCACCGCTCTATCATGAAATGCTCGTTTTTGATTACCTAAAATATGTAGCTGCTATCCGGAAAATTGACGGTGATCAGAAGCTTCCGCGTATTCGCCAACTCGCTGATCTTTGCGGCATCAATGAAGTCATGAGCAAGCCGATTGGCGAGCTATCCAAAGGATATAAACAGCGGGTGGGCCTCGCCCACGCAATGATGAATGACCCTGAGGTTTTGGTCCTGGACGAACCCACTTCGGGCCTGGATCCCAATCAGATTGCGGAGATTCGAAAAATTATCAAAGAAATCGGCAAAGAAAAAACAATCATCATTTCAACTCACATTCTGAGTGAAGCCGAGGCAACTTGCGATCGCATCGTGATTATCAATCAGGGCAAGATTGTGGCTGACGGCAGCACTGAGAATTTAAAACAGTCTGCTAGCGGTAAAAAGATCATGCATCTTTGCCTTCAAAATGCAGATTTTAAAAAAGTGGAGGCAACTTTAGGCAAACTCGATGGGGTTGAAAGTGTTACCAGAATGACGGAAACGGATTCCGAATTAGACGTCAGAATGACGTACCAGTCGGCAGGTGACCTGCGCCCGGAGGTCTATCGCATCATAAAGGCCACCGATTGGATTCTTTTAGATTTTCATCAAGAGACCCAGACATTGGAAAACATCTTCCGCAAGCTTACCAAGGAGAGCTAACATGCGTCAAGTTGTCCATATTTTCCGAAAAGAATTTAGTGCGTATTTCGTGTCCCCGATTGCCTATATCGTCATTTCAATTTTCCTTTTGGTAACCGGCTGGTTCTTTTTTGCGACATTTTTTCTTTTTAACCAAGCGAACCTGCGAACGTTTTATACATTGCTGCCGGTTGTTTTTGCCTTCGTCATTCCGGCAATCACCATGCGATTGATATCCGAAGAGTTAAACATTGGCTCAGATGAGATCTTGCTCACAATGCCGGTGACCTATAGCGATGTAATTTTAGGAAAATTTTTAGCCAGTGTTGTGCTCACTGCTGCCATGCTGATCCCGACGTTGGCCTATCCGCTGACCGTTTCTTTTCTGGGGCAATTGGACTGGGGACCGGTGGTGGGCGGATACATCGGTGCAGTTTTTCTGGGTGCGGCTTTTTCAGCCGTTGGATTGTTTGCCTCAGCGCTAACCCGCAATCAGATAATTGCCTTTATTGTCGGACTGGCCATCTGTTTTACACTGACACTGATCGATAAAATGCTCTTTTTTCTGCCCCAGTCGTTACTGGGCATTTTTTCCTATCTGGGAGCTGACTTCCATTTTCAAAATATTGCCAAAGGCATTATTGATTCCAGAGATATTCTGTATTTTATAAGCGTCTGCTTTGTCGGCCTTTTCGGGGCCCATCTTGCCCTGACCCAAAAATATTAAGGAGCAAGTAATGTTGCGCAAAAAAGGATCGGAAAAATATTTTAAATTTTTCATATATCTGGTCATTGTTGTGCTGGTTAATGTTGCCGGCATCACCCTTTTTTTCAGGCTCGATTTGACCGCCAATAAAATGTACTCGATCTCTGAGGCCAGTAAAAAAGTGGTTTCCACTTTGACCGAACCACTAACCGTCAAAGTCTTTTTTACAAAAAACTTGCCTGCTCCCCACAATAATACCGAACGCTACATCCATGACCTGTTGGAAGAATACGGCATCTATGCCAATCGATATTTTAACTATCACTTTTATGATGTGAGTGTTGCCGAAGGTGAATTGTCAGAAGAAATCCAAGAAAACCAAAGGCTGGCAAATAATTACGGAATTCATCCCGTTCAAATACAAGCCATTGAACAAGATGAGGTCAAATTTCAGCGGGCATACATGGGAATGGTCCTCATCCATGGCGACCTGATGGAACGCATCCCGACCATATCGACCACCGAAGGCCTGGAATATAAGATGACAACTGCCATCCAAAAGCTAAACAATAAAGTAAGTGCCTTGCTGGGTCTTGAGGAAAAAATTCAAGTCAAATTATATTTGTCATCGTCCCTGTATAAAATGGCTTCCTTTATCGGACTAAAAAATCTCTCTCAAATTCCCAATGAGCTGGAAAGAGCTGTCCAAAAGCTCAACCGGAAAAATTACAATAAACTCGAATTTAAACATCTGGATCCATCTGCAGATGAGGATCTGGAGGCTGTTGCTAAAAAGTACAACATTATGACCGTAAAATGGCCCGCTTTGGCCAAAGGAACGGTCCCTCCCGGAACGGGGGCCATCGGTCTTGTAACAGAGTTTGGTGAACGAGCGCTTGTCACACGCTTGCTGCAGGTGATTAAAATTCCAATTATCGGCACGCAGTATCAATTGATGAGTATAAAACAAATAGAGGAAATCATTGAGAAAAATGTTGAAGCACTCATCGATATCAATGAAGATCTGGGTTACCTTGCAGATCACGGAACACTGAATCTAAGCGGCGCCTCGCCTTTCGGTCAGACCGCCCTGCAGCAACAGGATGCCGTATTGAATTTTCGATCATTGATCTCACAAAGTTACACCCTAAAGCCGGTCAATCTTCAGGAGGAATCCATTCCCGATAATCTAAACTCTATGGTTATCGCGCGTCCCACCCTGCCTTTTTCCGATTACGAGCTGTTTCAGATCGATCAGTTTTTGATGAAAGGTAAAAACCTGATCTTAATTATTGATCGATTCATGGAAGTTCGACCCGGTAATCAGCAGGGCGGGAATATCGGCGCCCAGCAACCGGTTTATGTGCCTTTAGACACTGGTCTTGAGAAACTTCTGGATCATTATGGTGTTCGAATTAAGAAATCCTATGTCATGGACGAAAACTGCTTTCGCCAGGAGCTACCGGCCCAGCTCGGCGGCGGCGAGCGGCCGATTTATTTTGCCCCGATTATCAAAAGCCAGTTTATCAACAATGATCTGGAATTTATGAAAAACATCAAGGGACTGATTGCTTTAAAGATTTCTCCATTGGAAGTGGACTCTGAACGGCTGGCGGCCAATGGCCTGAAGGCAATCCGATTGGTTGCTTCCTCGGAAAAATCATGGGAAATGAGCGGCCGAATTACGTTGAACCCGATGTTCATTCAGCCGCCGGCCACAAAAGAGGAGATGCAGAGCAAACCCCTGGCATACATTCTGGAGGGAGAATTTCCGAGTTATTTTGCCGGCAAACCCATCCCGCTGAAAGAAATCGATAAGAAGACGCCCGATGATAAAGAAAATGAGCCTGCCAAACAGGACACCTCAAATAAAGCATCCGAGATAGGTACCCCATCCGAAATCGATATCTCTAAAATCGTAACTGACGGCCAATTTATTGCCAAAGGCAAACCCGGGAGAATTTTTCTGATGGCCTCAGCCGACATGCTGCAAGACAATGTACTGGATGCCGCCGGCAGAGGGCCCAACGCAACCTACATCCTAAATGTCATCGATTATTTAAATGGCCGCGAAGATATTGCGATCATGCGCGGAAAAGAACAGCGCTTCAACCCTCTGTATGACACCAAAGCGGGGACAAAAACGTTTGTTAAAACCTTAAATATTGTCGGCCTGCCGGCTTTTGTCGTGCTTTTCGGCGTCGCCGTGTGGTTTCGCCGGCATGCCCGCAAGAAAAATATCCAGATGATGTTTCATGTCTGAGGTTCACAATTCAGGAGTTGTGCCCAGGCGGTTCGGGTGGCAGTCCGGATGCAGGCGTGGTAGTTGTTTAATTGGTTTGATTGGTTTGATTTGTTCAATTGGTTCGGTTTCAACCAACCAATTCAACCAGTAAACAAATAAAACGAATCTAACAATTCCATATACCCAAAACCTTGAACATCTGAGTCTGTTGAGGGAAGACGAGAAAATGAAAGTAAAAAAGGAATACATCATCCTTATCCTCATCATTGTCGGGCTGTCCGTATATCTATTCATGCGCAGTTCTGATCGCACGTTTTATGAGCTGCCCAAAATCAGCGGCCTGGAGCAGAATCAAATTACCAAAATTGAAATTTCAAAAGGCGGAGATTCGATAGTTTTGAATAGAAAGGACAACAAGTGGCATCTTGAACCGCACGGGTACCTTGCCGACACCAACAAGGTTGACGACATGCTCGGGGTGTTCGAGGCCTTTACCCTGACGACCCTGGTCTCAGAATCAAAGGACTATGTGCGCTATGATCTGCACGATGAAAAAAGAATCACGGTAAAGGCCTGGCAGCAAAAAGAGCTGAAACGAAATTTTGATATTGGAAAATCAGCCTCTTCGTTTCGACATACCTTTGTCAAGCTAGATGAAGACAGTCGCGTCTTTCACGCCCGAGGTAATTTCAGGGGCAAATTTGAGCTTACGGCCGACAATTTGCGAGATAAAAATGTCTTGTCTTTTAGGTCCGCAGACATCCGTGAAATTCAAATCACCAAGAATAAAAAATCATTAAAATTCGTTCGCAGCCAGGTCCCGGTTACGTCTCAGCAGGAAAAATCAGATAACGCCCCTCAGGTTGCCCTTAAATTTGAATGGCAGGGCAGCGACGGCCAAAAAGGCGATGACTCAAATCTCAATCAACTGCTGACCACCCTCAGTCGCCTCAAATGCGTTTCCTATATCAATGATCGCAGCAAAGAGACGTTTTCAGCTCCGATATACGCAGTGACATTAAAAGGGGCGCAAGATTACCAGCTGGACATCTTTGCCAAGCTACAAAAGGATGCAGACAACTATCCGGCGGTTTCCTCTGCCAGCGATTACCCATTCTTTCTCTCCGATAGCCAGGCACAGCAAATCATGAAAGACCCTTCTGATTATTTAAAAAAGCAAGAAAACGAAAAGAAGCAGACGTCAGTTAAAAATTGAGGAGGGTTTCCTTTTCAGAAATGAGAGATTTTTTTGATGGGCTCCCGCAACATACGGGATTTCACATCTGATCTAATTGCATTAAGGTGCTCAAAAGGCCGGGATCAAGAAAAAGAAACCAGTTTAGGCGCCGAGATAGGCTTTCTTGACTTTCGGATTCTCCAGCAATTCCCGGGAGGGCCCTTCGACCACTAAATTGCCGTTTTCAAGCACATACCCCCGCTGCGCAAATTGGAGTGCCAAACGGGCATTTTGCTCCACCAGTAAAATGGTGGTCCCCTCATTATTAATTTCCTTTAGCGCATCAAACATGCTCATCATCAGCAAGGGTGCCAGCCCCATGGAGGGTTCATCCAGCAGCATGACTTTGCGGCCGCTCATATACGCTCGTCCGACCGCCAGCATTTGCTGTTCACCGCCGCTGAGCGTGCCCGCTTTTTGGATCTGCCGCTCTTCCAGACGCGGAAAGATTGAAAAGACACGCTTTATGTCTTCTTTAATTTGATCCCTGTCTTTTCTGGCAAAACACGCCAGCTGCAGGTTTTCTGTCACTGTCAAATTATCAAATAACCGCCGGCCTTCCGGAACATGCGAAATGCCCAGGCGGCTGACCACCTTATCGGCAGCATAATCAAGCAAATTTTCCCCTGCAAATGTCATCCTGGAACCAACTCCTACAGGCACCAGACGGGAAATGGCTTTAAGTGTCGTACTTTTACCGGCACCATTGGCACCGATGATACATACGATTTCACCTTCATCAATTTGAAAATTCAGACCGTGCAGCGCTTTAATATTGCCATAGGAAACGCGCAACTCTTCG
>JASFTL010000167.1:0-7853 GCA_050053555.1 Desulfobacterales bacterium | reverse complement strand
CGCAAAGACCCGCTCACCGGAAGGACTTCGCGTATCTGTCATTTTATGCCCTTAAAATGGGAAAAACCGGATTTTGACCAACTGGTGGCCGGAACCGAAAATACCTGTCCGTTCTGCCCGGATAAGGTGATGCAGGTCACCCCCTGCTTCCCTGAAGACATTGTTCCCGAGGGGCGTATGGTTTTAGACGATAAGGTTCTGTTTCCCAATATCGCACCTTACGACAGCTTAGGCGCTGTAGCCACCTTGGGCAATCGCCATTTTATTCCAATAACCGATTTTGAACCCCAACGCCTGGCTGATGGTTTTCGTCTGACAATAAAATTTTTCCACCAGGTAAACAAAATAAATCATCCGGAGTCCGTCTATCATCTGGTAAGCTGGAACTATATGCCGGCCTCCGGAAGTACTCTGATTCATCCGCATTACCAAGTATTTGCTACTGCGTATGCACCCAATCAACTGCGGGAAGAACTGCAGGCTGCAGAAAGATATATGAAAAAAAATGGAACCAATTACTGGGATGATCTGGTGCAAGCAGAAAAGACGGGGAAGGATCGTTTTTTGGGAAGAATTGGACGATCAAATTGGATGACAGTGTTTGCACCTTTAGGTGTCGCCGGAGATGTGGTCGCCGTAGTAGATGGCACCAACAGTACGCTGGATCTGCTAGAAGATGATTTAACTGACATTGCCAATGGATTAAACAACCTTATGGCTGCTTATGATAAGATGGGTATTTACAATTTTAATGTGAGTTTTTTCCCGGGCGCTCCGGGAGACGATTTCACCCGCTTTCATCTGGTCTTTTCACCGCGTACTTATTTTAGCCAGATTTTGGGCACACCGGATGTGGCGGCGTTGCGCAACCTCGGCAATGAGGGGGTATGCATGGCGTTTCCGGAAGACATAAATAAAATGCTGTTATCTGAATTCTAGCATCTGAAAACAAATCCTTCAGAGATGAGCAAATCATTTATTTTCTTTAAGTTAACCAGCGTTTTCTGCGTTTATAAAATTTAGCGTCGCGGTAGCTTCGTTTGGTGCCCATCTCCGTGAGCCCTAAATAAAACATCTTTATATCTTCATTTTCCTTAAGCTTGTCAACGCTGTCATCTAAAACAATTTTGCCGTTTTCCATCACATATCCGTGCTCGGCAATCGAAAGCGCCAAATGAGCATTTTGCTCGACAAGCAACATGGTAATGTTTTGCTCTTTATTTAAGCGTTTTATGATATTGAAAATTTCTGCAACCAATATGGGACTTAATCCCAGCGAAGGCTCATCCAACATCATTAACCGGGTGCTGGCCATCAGGGCTCTGCCAATGACCAGCATCTGCTGCTCCCCGCCCGAAAGGTAACCGGCTAAGCGATTGCGCAGCGGTTTAAGTGCGGGGAAATAATGGAATACCATATCGTAGCGCTCATTAATTTTTTGACGGCTTTTGCGGGTACGGGTGGCGGCAATCAGGTTCTCATGCACGCTCAGATTTTCGAAGACACAGCGGCCTTCCATCACCTGGAAGATACCCTTCTTCACAATCGCTTCGGGCTCTTTGCCATCTATGCGTTCCCCCATAAATTCTATCGAACCGCCGGTCACCTCGCCTTCTTCAGTCTTCAATAGTCCTGAAATGGCTTTCAGCGTGGTGGTTTTACCGGCCCCATTGGCGCCCAGCAAGGCAACGATCTGGCCCTCTTTGACATCCAGTGAGAGGCCTTTAAGAACCAGAATAACATCATCGTAGATGACTTCGATGTTGTTTACGGTGAGCATACCTATCCTCTTTCCCTTATGCGTTCCTGCAGGATAAAGCGCTGGACTTTGCCGCCGGCGGTCTTTGGAATATGATCTAAAAATTCAATCCAGCGCGGATATTTGTAAGCGGCAATCCGGTCCCGGACAAACTGTTTAATTTCTTCTTCAAGTTCCGAGGATGGATCCTGTCCTGATTTGAGAACAACAAAGGCATACGGTTTAATCAGATCCTCGGCATCCTGGTAACCCACAACTGCACTTTCTGCGACCGCAGGATGTTGATTCAGGGTATTTTCGACTTCCCGTGGTGCCAACCATTTGCCGCCGACCCGCAGCATATCATCGCTGCGGCCACGGAAATAATAGTATCCTTGATTATCCACCAGGTAACGATCTCCGGTAACAAACCACTCGCCTTGCATATTGAGTTTGGTCTCTGCTCTCTGATTCCAATAAGCGGAGGCGATCGAACCTCCGCTGATCATCAGGTTACCGATTTCTCCGGTTTTAACCGGCTGACCGTCATCATCCAACAATCGCGCCTCATATCCCGGGACGACCTTGCCAGTGCTGCCCGCTTTAATTTCGCCAAAGCGATTGGAAAGAAAAATATGGCAAATTTCTGTGGAACCGGTCCCATCTAATATTTCAACACCGAATTCTTCTTTAAAGCGGTGGTAAATTTCCGGAGAAAGAATTTCAGCTGAGGAAATACACGCCCGCAGGCTATCTATTTCCGGCAGCGCCTTGCCCTCACGGCGACACGTTTTTTTATATTCAGCCAATCCGCCCAAGAGCGTCGGCACTGTGAAAAAAAGTGTAGGTCGATATTTGACCAGGTCTTCGTAGAACAATTCCGGTTTGGGCGGATGACTGATGAGTATGGTCGTTGCTCCCACGGCAAATGGAAAATATGCGCCATTTCCCAGACCATAGGCAAAAAATAGAAACGAACCCATGGCCCGGTCTGCGGCTGTCATATTTAATATGCCTTTGGCATAAGCTTCCGAACAATAGACCATGTGACTGTGGTGATGAATCGCAGCCATCAATTTTTCAGGATTTCGGCCACTGTACAACCAAAAGGCCGTGTCGTCCGGTTTCGTTTCCGCAGTCTTAAAGTCTGTATTTGCGTTTTCTAAAAGTTCATCAAATGACAGATGCTCGTGATTCGAATCGCCGCAGACAATCACATGCTGCAGAAAAGCTGCCTGATCCAGAGTCTTTTCAATCTCCGGCAAAAATACGGCATCGATGATCAAAACCGCAGCGCGGCTGTCATTGAGCATATAAAGGAAATCCGGGGCTTTCATAAGGATATTGGATGGTATCGGCACCGCACCGATCTTGATAGCCCCGTAAAATGAAAACAGCATTTGCGGTGTATCCCGCAACAGAAGCATGACGCGGTTTTCCATACCGACGCCCAGCTCGGTCAGCGCATTGGCCATGCGGTTGACGTTTTCAAGAAACTGGCGGTACGTATACGAATGATCCTCAAAAAGGATGGCGGTCTGTTCGCCACGGCCTTCGTCGACATTGCGGTCAACAAAGTATTGCGCTGCATTGAATCGATCGGGCAGATTTAAATTTAATTGGGTCACTTCTGATATTTGAATTGTTGATGTTCCTCCGCCCGAATGGAGGCAATCCATTCAGGCGGAGGTTAATATTAATTGGAAATTTAGTTTCAGTTCTGGAAACGAGAAATTTTTCGCAAGGTCAAGGAAAACAGTGGGATTGAGCGGAGGCGTACTTGTAGTACGCCGCACAATACAATCCCGCTGTTTGACACAGACATTGCGGAAAAGGGCCGTTTACAGTCTGAAACTAATTATTTGCCAAAGTACTCCATATCCCTGGGCAGCTCGACCCAATCGGTGGCAGCTACGAACTTACTGCTTTTGACCTCATAAATTTTAGCAGCCATACTGGCACGATGATCCGTGCTGGTAAAGGTCAGCGGCGGAGCCAGTCCACCGGTACTAAAATTATTAAATTTTTCAAAGGCATTCCGGATTCCAGATGGATTCAAGTCACCGGCTTTATCCGCCGACTTCAGGGCTTCGGACACGCTCAGGATGTTTACCCAACCTTCCACATAGACATTGGTGCCCTTTTCCCCTGGATGCCATTTTTCGTGGGATTCGACGACCTTCTTCATCCCGGGTACCGGTGCCCCATAGGGCGCAATCGGATGCACACCGTAAGTTCCCTCGGCAGCGCCGCCGCTCAATGTAATCAGCGTTTCCTCGAAATTCCGAATGTTGGAGATGAACTTTGTGCGGAGTCCGAGGGCTTTGGCATTCTTCAGGATAACCGCACCGTTCATCGCCGTGGAGGTGATGTAGGCAAAATCCGGGTCGTAGCGGCTCATATTGGTTAACTGAACCGTGGCATCTGTGGTGGGCCAGTTGATGACCTGGTCCGGCCCTACATCAACGCCGATTTTCTTGGCATAGTCTTTACAAACAGCCAAAATGTCCCGGCCGTATTTGTTATCCGGATAGAGATAAACAATTTTGGGATTGCGGCTTTTATCTTTCCAGTTCGTCCGGATCCATTTGAGCGCAATTCGTCCCATGGTCCCGTAAGAGGGAGAGACAAAAAAACTAAATGGCGTTTTCTTCGGATTTTGAAATTTTGAAGTAAAAGAAGCCGCAATGGTGGCCACACCATCCGCTACGATCTTTTTGGCCAACGTCATTGTGGTACCGGTGGACTGGATGTAAAGGCCGATGACCTTTTCCGAATCCACCAGCCGGTTGTAACCAGCCACACCGCGGGGAACTTTGTAACCGTCATCAATGACAATCAGCTTCAGTTCTTTGCCGTTGATGCCGCCATGTTCGTTGACCCAGCGCATGGCATCCAATTGCCCCTTGACCTGGTTTTTGCCCCAGTCTGAGGTCGGACCCGAAAGGTCGATTAAAACGCCCCATTTGATCGCCTCAGTGGCACGCGCATTGTTCGGGCTGGCACCCAAAACCATAGCCAGGACAAATACCGATATGGTAAATCCACTGATCAATTTTTTCATGATTTTACCCTCCTTTTCTAACTGGTTTACCGGTTTAGCGGCTCACCCGTTATGCGATTTCCTTGCAACAGGTAAATACCTAAGACCGCCTCAAAGGGCAGTCTCTGCGAAAACCGATTTGTTGAATATAAATCTTCACCAAGCCCACTGAAGCAATAATTGAAGGCTTAGAATCATACGGTGAAGATACCTCAGTAAGAGAACGGCCATAGCTTCCAATAAGCCCGAATCGTACGCCAGCGGGCTGCCAGACCGTCCGGTTCAAAAATAAGAAAAAGAATAATGACCAGGCCGAAAACGATCTCCCTGATGGAAACAAACCAGGTTACGTGATCGGGGTAGGCCGTGTTGAGCGTGGTGGTGACCAGTTCGAGAATCCTTTCCAGAATAAACCAAAAACCAACGCCGAATATGGCGCCAAGAATGTGACCCAATCCGCCGATAATGCACATGGCCAGATAGTCGATGGATTGAAGGATGGTAAACGATTCATGGGTAATGACTTCCAGATATTGGGCCAACAGGGCTCCGGCGATGCCGGCCAAAAAAGAAGATACCGCAAACGACAACAGGCGATATTTAAAAAGATTGACGCCGATCACTTCAGCCGCTAGATAGCGATCGCGAATCGCCACAAATGCCCGTCCGGATCGTGCCCGGACGATATTCTTAGTCGCAAGAGTGGCAGCCACCGCAAGCACGAAGGTAAGATAATACAAATGAATGCGATCATCAAAATGCAACGGCCCCAGCGTACCTGGATCCACATACATGCCTTCCACGCCACCGGTGAGCTTATCCCAGCGCCGGATCGTAAACTCGATAATAAATTGGGCGGCAATGGTGGCCATTGCCAAATATAAACCCCTCAACCGAAGGGAAGGAATGCCGAAAACCATGCCCACCATGGCGGTCATAATACCGGCACAAAAAAGAGCAACGACAAAAGGCACGCCGGCCTGGCCGACAAGGATCGAACATGTATAGGCCCCGACCCCCATAAAAGCTGCATGGCCCAGCGAAATCTGTCCGGTAAAACCGGTCAGAAGATTCAAACCGTTACAGGCAATGATGGCAATGCCAACCTCTATCATGATGGATACCATATATTTGGATCCAAATAAGGGAAACAGCCCACAGGCAATTAAAAAGGCAATCAACCAGATTCTAACAAACCAGGTTTGAAAGATGCGTTCATCCGAGCGGTAATTTTCGTGGTATAATCCAGCCGGCATTGTTGCGCTTTACCTATATTTTTCAGTTACAACACCCATATGATTTAATCCCACACTTACTCAATCCAAAAGCCGAAATCCGCATTCCAAAATCACTAGACTCTTTCGATCTCCTCAATACCAAACAACCCATAAGGCTTGATCATCAATACGATTACCAGCACGATAAAAGGAAACACTTCATTAATTGCCGGAATAAATGGATCCAGATATCCGGCAGATAGAAACTCCAAAACGCCGACCACCAGTCCACCGATAATGGCCCCCAGAATGCTGTCGAGACCGCCAAAGATTACCGCCGGCAGCACCTTAAGCCCAAAATGACTGAGTTCCACACCCACGCCGCCGATATTACCGATTAAGATACCGCCGATGGAAGAAACCACCGCCGCGATGCACCAGCTGATGGCAAAGACCCGTTTAACCGAGATTCCCATACTCTGGGCAGCGGTCTGATGGTCGGCCACAGCCCGCATAAAGACGCCGGTGCGGGCATATTTAAAAAAAACGGCAAAAAAGATCAGCAGGACCAGTGATATTCCCATGCTCCAGACGTACAGATAGGCAATCTTAACCCCCCAGAGGTCAAGCGGTTGCTGGGGGAAGATATTAAACTGGCGAATATCGTTTCCCCACAGCATGATAACCAACCCCCTTAAAACATAGGTAAGTCCGAGGGTGACCATAATAACCGAAATGATCGGTTCGCCGATGAGCGGCCGCAGAACCAGACGCTCAACCGCCAAGCCTAGAATAACCGAAAAGACCATGGTGAGCATAAAAGAGGCAATAAAATTGAGACCGAAGTCCAGCGTTATCGAAAGACAGATATAGGCCCCGACCATGAGAAATTCGCCCTGGGCTAAATTTAGAATGGACGTCGATTTGTATATCAATACGAATCCGAGTGCCACCAGTGCATAAATAGAACCCATGGAAAGCCCGGTCAGAAAAAACTGCATGAAGAAGAGAAATTCGCTTTGCAATCTAAATCCCTCCTTTCAACCTTGCCAAGAACCCTTTCGGTTTCAAAAGATCCTGGTAGGCCGATTCCGGTTTCATGGTTCGAATAATCAAATTGGTCCGCAGAGTGGCTGTTTTGCCATCCTGGTAACGGATGACGGTCTCGATGGGAAGTTCCCGGGCGTCGCTGTAAAGGGCATTGATTTCCTTGGCGTATTTTTCATTGATGAATCCACGTCGTATTTTTTTGGTACGGGTCAATTCTTCATCATCGGGGTCCAGTTCCTTGTAAAGCAGGAGAAATTTACTAATTCTGGCCTTTTCGGGCAAGGTGCTGTTGACCCTGACAACCTCGCGTTCAATCAGATCATATACCTCGGGTTTACCCGCCAAATCCGAATAGGTGGTGTAGTTAATGCGATGATCTTCCGCCCATTTACCTACGTGTTTATAATCGATACAGATCATGGCAGTGACATAGTCCTGCTCATGCCCTAAAACCACTGACTCCACAATATACGGACAAAACTTGAGCTTATTTTCAACAAACATCGGTGAGAACTTTGCACCGCTTTTAAGGTGCATCAGGTCCTTGACGCGATCGATGATGACCAAATGCCCGTCGTCGGTAAAGTATCCGGCATCTCCGGAACGCATCCATCCATCGATGATAGTGCTTCGCGTGGCTTCTTCATCCTTGTGGTATCCCTGAAACAGACCGGGACCCCGCGATATGACCTCCCCCACCCCTTCTGCATCCGGCTCGGATATGGAGATTTCGGCGGCGGGAACCGGAATGCCCACCGAGTCGAAATTGATATCTCCATCCCGGTGGATGGTTGAGTAGCCGGCC
>JASFTL010000166.1:0-7854 GCA_050053555.1 Desulfobacterales bacterium | reverse complement strand
CGTGGGCCGCAAAGACGCTAAGCGAAACTACTCGAATGTTAATTTCCGTGCTAATTAAGATACAGCGATAAGCTATTGTGCGTGTGGCAAACAGTTTTTCCGGTTAATTATAAATGCGTTTGGTTTTAAGGATCAATGATGGAAAAAATGCAGAAAGAAGATCGATGGGTGTGGGTTGTCATTCTGGATCCCGGCGGAAATGAGCAGTTCCTCGGCCAACACGACAAACAGGAAAATATCTCATTTATTCCGGCTTTTTCAGACAAGGAGTCTGCGCAGCAGGGATTCCTGAACCTGACGCGTCAGCCGGGACACAAATATGAAGTGCAGGCAATTTTGCGTGAAGAATTATTAAAAGACGCCGCAGCTGGGGGATTTATGGTTTTTTTACTGGGCGAAAACGGCGAGGTACTAGAAAAAATCCAACCATAGGAGCTATTGTTCAAGTGCTCGAGATGGTTTGGCTTTCACAGTATGTATAACAGCTAGGTTTGAAAAGATTTAAATACGGGACTTCTATCATTATCACATTCGGGCCATGAAATAATCTCGTCTGGCCCTGAAATTCGTCCGAATGCTACTATGTCAATAGGAAAATCACCTTTATAATAGAATCTTTATGGGTCTTTTCCTCTCTCGAACAATTCAGATTCAACCATTTTTTCAGACAATTGACTGAATCTATTCCAGTCTTCCACCATAACACCTAAATCCATGTCTTGTGTTGCACGTCTAATTTCTATATCGAATCCATAATGAAGAATGAAATCACGCGCAGTTGCGCCAACAACAGAGAATGGAATATCCATTTCTCTTAGCAAATCTGCAATTTGTGGGTTTACGTAACGGGTAACGAGCATCCCCTTTTCCTGAAATTTTAAAAACTCTTGAGCAAATACCCCGATGGTTGCCCTGGTTATCCTTAGTTTTACCTCAACTGCAAAATATAATTCCACATCCCTATTAGCGACTTTCATCATTGCGTCAGGGTAGCCAGTTTCATCGTCATCATAGCCATGAAAATCAACCTTTAGCTCGGTTGTTTTTTGAAAAACATCTATGGCCTTTTCCAGGATCTTTCTATATTTAATGTTCATATCAAAACTATATGTTCATTAATTTTATTTGTTCATTTTTCGTGAACACAACTAAATATTGAACACTGAAAGAGCAGCAAGATAAGCCTAAGAAAGCATCAAAGAATATTTAAAAAGAGGATAGAATAATTTTAGGGGATAATGTAACGAGAGTATTGAAAAGAAGACACAATTTGGCCACCCTAAGTATTAAGGGTGGCCTCGACTATATGTAAACTTGCGGCATCTAACGCGTTAGGGCACAATGCAGATAGAAATCTAATTTCTGGGAGAAAACACTTCTTGACTACTGCAAAATGTACGAAATTTTAAGCGCCCTTAATAAAACCGTCAAATATTCATAGCCGCTAAAAACCCACCATGGATCGCTTCATTGAGTTTGCCCGGCCGGAAACCATCGCCCACCGTCGCAAAGGGAATTCCCAGTTTTTTGACTTTGGCTGAAAGTCCCGGAACAGATTGAGAACCTGAGGCCAGGACAACATTGTCAAATTGCATCACTTCTTCTTTTTCGTCTTTTGTGAACTTCACGGCTCCCTCGCGGATGGATGTCACTTTAGTGCCGGTCTTTACCGAAACCTTAAAGCGTTTTAAATTATCAAACAAAATCCAGCGGGTTGATTTGCCCGCATCCTGGCCGACTCTGGGCAGCATCTCAAAAACGGTCACTTTCGAAGATCCTTGAAACATTAATTCCCGCAATCGTTCAGGGCTGACCGCTTCATACGCGAATAAAAAATGAAGCGTTTCAGGTGTAATCGTGCCTTTGGCCGCTATGAACAGAGCTGTTTCCAAGCCAACCGAACCGCCGCCAATTACGGCAACCGACTTGCCCAGAACCGGATTGCCCTTCAAGACCTGCCAGGCAGAATAAACACAGGGATCATCATAACCATCGATTTGCGGCAGTGCCGGCTCGGCACCTTCTGCCAGAATAATGTAATCCGGGTTCCGCTCCTTGACGACACGGGTATCAACAGTTGTGTTCAGATGCAACGGGATTTGAAGTTTATTTATTTGGGCCCGATAATACCGAATAAATTCTAATATCTCTCTTTTATGGGGCGGCGCACCCGCAATCCACAATTGTCCGCCGATGTCTGAATCTTTTTCATATACTTCGACCTGGTGGCCGCAGATCGCGGCCGTTACGGCGCATTCGAGACCAGCGGCGCCCGCACCGACGACCATGACTTTTTTGGGATTATCTGTTTTTAAAAGTTTGCGTTCGCCCTCAAAGCCTGCGCGGGCATTGCCCACGCAAAAAACAGGTCGCCCATTAAAAACCTCATCAGTGCAACCCTGGGAGCAGCCCACACAGGGACGAATTTCATCAACCTTGCCCTCAAAAGCCTTTTGCGGCCACTGGGGATCGGCAATCAGGACCCGGCCCAAATTGACCATGTCGGCATAACCGTCTTTAATGATTTGTTCGGCGCTGTTTGGATCTGAAATGCGATTAGATGCGATAGTTGGAACCGAAACCGCTTTTTTTATATTCAAAGCTAAAAATGCAAACGCCGACCGAGGCAGATGCATGGGCAGCTGGGGTACGCGCGATTCATGCCAGCCCCCGGTCACATTGATTGCATCCACTCCGGCTTGTTCGTAAACTCTGGCAAATTCAGGAGTGTCTGTGTCTGTATTGCTATCACGCACAAAATCGCTTCCCGCCATGCGAATGGTTAATGGGTAATTCGATCCCAGGCGTTGGCGTACCAGCTCAATCAATTCTCTGGGAAAGCGCACCCGATTTTCAAGACTGCCGCCGTAATGATCCGTGCGTTGATTCGTGCGCGGAGACAGAAATTGGGTGATTAAATATCCAGCTGAAGCCAGGATTTCGACACCGTCAAAACCCGCGTCGTTTGCCCTTTCGGCTGCCTGTGCAAAGGCTTCCTGGACCTGATGAATGTCTTCCAAAGTCATTTCACGCGGCGTGGTCTGGGAATAGCGCGAATAAACTGCCGAAGGTGCAATCGGCTGCTGCCCATCAACAAACATCGGATGTGAATACGCACCGGCATGAAACAGCTGAACCCAGGCCCTAGCCCCCCCCGCTTTAATGATTCCGGTCAGCTTTTTAAAATCGGCGATGGCATCATCATGGGCTAAGGACAAGGCGACGGCGCCCGAGCCGATGAAGTCAACGCCGACCGGTCCGACCGTTACCAACCCCGCACCGCCATTGGCCCTTTCCTCAAAGTAGTTCAAATAACGGTCGTTGAGTTTTCCGTCCCTTGAATACAGCAACCCCAGTGAAGGATAGGCAATCCGGTTTTTTATTTCCAGTGTGTTGATCCGAATAGGGCTGAACAAATAACGATACATGCGAATCTCCTCTGATTGTTTTGAAGCATATCGGACTTCACTCAGATGTTTTACCCTGGGCTGGCGCTTTTATATCATCGGTTTGCCGGAATTACAATCATCTCCTTGTCAGAATATCAAGCGACGCCTTGACGTCGAATACTTTATACCCAAACAGTGGAGATATCGTCTGAAATAAAATAATATTGAGGTTTTTATGGGTTTATACTAACATATTACCTGAAGCTGTCTTAAAAATGCATTGGATCGACCACAGACAGACAAGTGTCTACTGACTGCGTTGCCAGAAGAAAAAAATAGATTAATTGACGAATGACTGAAGATAAAAAGATAGACAACCCATCTGAAGAAAGTACCGAGGCTTCCGCTGAAAAAAATATTCAGCAAGGCGACACGCAAAATCAAGGCCCCCAAACACCAGACGCAAATGCTACAGATAAAGGCGCCGCCGATCAATCTGCCAAGCCGGAAGACCGTCGGGATGAAGAACAATCCGATGCTTCGGCGGATGATAAGAATGCACCTGACCAAATGCAAACCGTAGAGGACTTCGATCTGAATTTGCTTTTGGACATTCCGCTAGAGATAACCGTTGAACTGGGACGCTCGAAGATCCAGATTCAGGAATTGCTCAACATTAGTCCCGGCTCAACCGTCACACTTTCAAAACTTGAGGGTGAACCGGTTGACATTCTGGCGAACGACAAATTGATTGCCAGAGGCGAAGTTGTTTTGCAGAATAAAAAATACGGCATCCGCATCACTGAAATTACCAGCCGCATGAATCGCATCAAGAGCCTGCATTAAATACCATCTTAAAAGCCGTTATCGAGGACGAGGTGAGGCACGGTTTCTTCGCTCTCGTACTTGTCGCCGCCTCGTTCCCGTTATTTCACGCCTTTTATATGCGTCAGAGGCAGTGCCCAGGAACCCATTGCCAGCCTCTGCATAAAAAGCTCATCCGCCAGCAGCGGACCACCGCTTTTTCGCTGTACGGCGTCATGGCATGAGCACTGCTTGATATTTATAAGACAGCTTCTTGCTATCCTTCCTGTTCCGGAACGACCAATGTATTGACATCATGGCCGGTGAGCGCCAGAAAACGCTTTAAATGGGTGTGTGATACCACCAGTGTGGCGGTGTTGACGAGCGGATGAAACTGAAACGTTTCTTGCGCCCACAGCGATTCATCCATAATCAGTTCAACCTGATGGTCGGGATCGTTGATCAGCGCAAAGACGGTTACCGAACCGGGATCCACTCCCAGATATTTTTTGAGACGGTTTGCAGAACCAAAGCTTAGACGGCTGGAGCCGATTGCCCCATGCAGTGCTTTGATATCAACCCGCTTATCAGCCGGCACAATCACCAAAAAATGCCGCCTTCCCTTGTGATCCCGTAAAAAAAGGTTTTTCGTTTTGGCAGCCGGCAGAGGCGGCACCAGGCGCTTGACATCTTCTACCGTATATACCGCCGGATGATCATACCGTTCGTATTCAATCCCATGCTCCGCCAAAATTTGATACAGATCAACCATTGATCTTGCCTCCTTTTCATTTTGAAAACCATGTCCTTTGGGGAAAGTCAAGGGATCGCCAACCGAACCGTGTCTATTCGTCTGAATCTCCCTGTCTATCTGCCGGCCGATAATTCCTTGACACTGCTAACCATAAGCCGTAATAGGTCAAACAAAAAGATTCTTAAGTGTCAGAAATAAATAGGTGTCAGGGTTCGGAGGTTCAAGCCTCTGGCTTCTGGTCACGACTCGGCTGCCTTCGACTCGAGCTCAGGCCGAGAGTAGCTCGTCGCAGGCTGGTTCCTGGCTGCTTGTCTCTGGGTCGGCCAGCAGCAGGAAGCAAGCAGCCAGTAGCCAGCCTAAACATCTGAGCCTTTGAACGTTGAACTTTAGAACCAGAAGAATACTATCTTTGACCGGAGGGACCATGCAAGAAAAACAATTGCTATACCTATCAAAAAAAGATGTAGAAGCTGTCGGCCTTCAGATGGCTGAAATCATCGAATCCCTTGAGATCACTTTTCGTGCAAAGGGAGAAGGCCGCACGGAGATGCCTCCTAAACCGGGTATTCATCCCGGGGAGGGCGACAGTTTTATTCACGCCATGCCGGCCTACATTCCGGATCTAAAATCGGCAGGCATTAAATGGGTCAGTGCCTTTCCTGATAATCCCGCAAAGGGACTCCCTTACATCACCGGCCTGTTGATTCTCAATGATGCCGAGACCGGACTCCCCATTTCGGTAATGGACTGCGTCTGGATCACTGCCAAGCGCACAGGAGCCGCCACTGCCGTGGCCGCGCGCTATTTGGCTCGGGCTGATTCATCTGTGCTGGGAGTTTTGGGTTGCGGTGTTCAGGGACGCAGCAATGCAGAGGCCCTGAAGGAATTATTTCCCCTAAAAAAGGTAATGGCCTATGATGTGAAAGCAGAGGCGACACAGCAATATGCCGATGACATCAGCTCGCGCCTAAATTTGGAGGTTGTACCGGTCGCGACACCCAAAGAGGCGGTCAGCGGCTGCGATATCGTGGTTACCGCCGGCCCGATATTAAAAACGCCGCATGCCACCATTCAGGCCGGATGGCTGGACGAAGGCGCGTTTGCTTCGCTGGTGGATTTTGACTCCTACTGGCATCCCGAGGCCATAGGAGAAACGAATAAATTCTGCACAGATGATATTGCGCAGCTTCGCCTGTATCAGCAAATGGGCTACTTTCAAAATATTCCGGACATTCACGCTGATCTGGGAGAATTGGCCACCGGTCAGAAGGCCGGGCGTCAGACGCCCGAAGAGCGAACCATGACGGCCAATCTTGGCCTGGCGTTAGATGATATGGCCGTCGCCCCCCTTTTGTATCAACGGGCGGTGGAGAAAAAGATAGGCACGTGGCTTGATCTATAAAGACTAAGTTGGATAACGGTCCGTCAGTTGTCAGTCGTCCGTTGTCAGTTGTTCAATAGAATTCTGCAACGGACAATTAACGACGGACCACCAACAGGCCGGTTTTCGCGAAATTTTTTTTTGAAATTTGATGCTAAATGAACGTAAAAACATATGACGTGATTATCGTGGGCGGCGGCATCATGGGCAGTGCCATCGCTTATTATTTGATCAAAGCCGATCCTGATATCAGAGTCGCTGTGGTCGAGCGCGATCCTTCCTATACAAACGCTTCAACAACGCTTTCGATGAGCAATGTCCGCATTCAATTCAGTCTGAAAGAAAACATTCAGATTTCCCAATATACATTTGAAGTTTTAAAAAGCTTCGAAGAGGAGATGGCTGTTGATGACCATCAGCCAAAAATCAGTTTTCATCAGGAAGGCAATCTATTTTTAGTAGATAAAGCCTGCCATGATTCTGCCGAACGCGCCTATAAGCTGCAAAAAAGTCTGAATTGTAAGGTGCAGTGGTGGTCAACTGAAAAGATTAAGAAACAATATCCCCTTTATGCGCCAAAAGCCTATATCGGAGGGACATTTGGACCCGAAGACGGCTATTTTGATGCATATGCCGTTTTAATGGCTTACAAAGCCAAATTTCGATCACTGGGCGCAACCTATGTAAAAGGTGATGCGGCTAAAATTATGACGGCCAATTCACGCATTAGCGGGGTAAAACTGGCTTCACAGGAAACGCTGTCCGCCGCAATTGTGATTAACTGTGCCGGCGCCTGGGCAGCTCGGCTGGCAAAAACAGTCGGTGTGGAGCTTCCCGTCATTCCCATCAAGCGGCAGGTCTTTGCCCTGGATACGGCTGTCAAACCGGAACGGCCCCTGCCCTTAACCGTGTTGCCCTCGGGGTTGTATTTTCGTTCGGAAACAGGCGGAATCATCTTACTGGGCAAATCGATGGACGACGATCAGGTCGGATTCGACTTCAACTGGGATGAAAAGCGCTTCAGCGAGATCTTATGGCCGGAATTGGCCGAGTTTGTCCCGGCATTCGATACCCTTAAATTACGCCGGGGATGGGCAGGTTTGTACGCGGTCAACACACTGGATGGCAACGCTATCCTGGGCGAATGGCCCGAACTCAGGGGTTTTTATCTGGCCAATGGTTTTTCAGGGCACGGACTGCAGCAGGCGCCGGCTGTCGGGCGATACATTTCCGAGTTGATTTTGGCCCAGCCTCCAGCGCTAGATTTGTCGATTTTCAACCCGAAGCGCATTTTGGAAAACAAGCCCCTGAGTGAAGATGGTTTGGTTTAGAACTGCACCCGGGGGCGGGGGGAGTTTTTCTATCCGCTATTTGCGATAGGCGCGCATGGGTCTCCGGCTCATAGGGGGTACCGGCCGCAGCCGGTCGCAACAAATCTTTCCCGTCCCTCGGAATAATTGAAATTTCACACAAAGGAGGCTTTATTGAAAGATCGTCGCGCATGGACTTCAGCTGTTCTGATTCTT
>JASFTL010000165.1:0-7897 GCA_050053555.1 Desulfobacterales bacterium | reverse complement strand
TGACGGGATTAAAAAACGCTTTGGTTGTGGATATGGGCGGCACCACCACAGATACGGCGGCCTTGGAGGGCGGTGCCGTGAGTGTCTGCGAAACCGGATCCAATGTGGGCGGCTACAAGACCCACGTGAAAGCGCTGGAAATCCGCACCGCCGGTTTGGGCGGCGACAGTCTTATTAAATGGGAAAATGAACAGTTTAGCATTGGTCCTCGAAGGGTGGCACCGATTGCCTGGATGGCAGCGATGTATCCCCGATGGGACCGGGCGCTGGCATTTTTAGAGGCGCATCTGGATCGCATGATCGTATCGACTCAAAACATGCAGATTCTGGTCCTTACCGCTTCGGCGGATAAACTGACATTGACTCCTCAGGAGGAGCAAATCGTAACGGCCCTGAAATCCCGACCATTTTCGATTAATGAGCTTATCAAAAAAACCGGGGTTCTGTTAGAAAGCAGTCTCAAGCTCGGACGACTGGAGGAGAATTTCATCATTCAGCGATGCGGGCTGACGCTCACCGACCTTCTGCACGTCACGGGGCTCTTCGAGCGCTGGAACAAGGATGCGGCCGAACGCATCTGCCGGATATTCTCGCGTTTATCAAATATGGATATCCCCGAAATGGCCGAATACCTTCTGGATAAGGGGATCGAGCGTCTAACTCTGGAGCTGCTGAAGCGGCAACTGGACGACGAAACCGATCCCGAAGGCCTGTACACCTGCCCGGTATGTAAAGCTTTGGTTGACAACCTGTTTTCGGGCGGAAGCGATCAATATGCCGTGCGAATCGATCTGAAGCGACCGGTGGTCGGCATCGGTGCGCCGATTCACTTTTTTCTACCGCGGGCCGCAGCCGCTTTGGGCGCCAAAGCCATATTGCCGGAGGATTCGGATGTTGCCAACGCGATCGGCGCTATCACGAGCAATATTGTTGTGAAACGTCATTTGCGGATTATTCCGAACCAGGAAGGTGGATTCCTCATCGAAGGCCTTGCCGGTGCAAGACATTTTAAGAACTTTGACGACGCCGACGCTTTTGCACGGGATGAACTGGGCCATATGGTCAGGGTTCTCGCCCGGGCAGCCGGTACCAGTTCACGACTGATAGAGCTTAAGACCGAAGACAAGATTTCAAGCAGTGCCAACGGCATGCAGATCTTCATGGGTCGGACCATCCACGCTAAACTGACCGGCCAGCCCGATATTGTCGTAACTGACACGCAGGACCGAATGAAGGCCGACGCAAACTAGCAACAAAACCCGGCATAAATTTTAGGGGAATTCGGAGTCGCCTTTCAACGGGCGACCCTAATGTACTGGCTTTTCCTGCGAAACTGACTTGTCGTTTTCCGGCCTGAATTGCCTCTCCGAGGCTTTGGGTTGGCTCTGCCCTTGGAAGCATTCGATCTCGGAAATCCGTTCGTTTAGACACATGAAAAGATAGGGAAGCGGGCGCCTGGCTCAGCGGCTTTAGTTTTTCAAGTCCGAGTCCCGTTTTGTGAAAGGTATCTTATAAAAGTACCAGAGAATCTTCTGCCTGTTGTACCTGCCAGGGCTGAATTCCATCCTGCATGCTGCGTTTCATCAAAAATTGGCGGATATCAGCCGCCGACCGCTCCTGCAGTGGTTTGCCCTTGATGGAGCGTGAAAATTTCTGTGCCCAGCGCACAAGCTACTCCGCATTCCTCTCAGGACACCAGCTGCAATAACAGCGCTTCTGTACGAATCCCCAAAATTTTTGACATTATCAACCAGATTTACGATAATTGCAGGAGTATAAATTATATAGCACCAAATGAT
This sequence comes from Desulfobacterales bacterium, assembly GCA_050053555.1. Classification (GTDB taxonomy): domain Bacteria; phylum Desulfobacterota; class Desulfobacteria; order Desulfobacterales; family JAHEIW01; genus JAHEIW01. The sequence goes on along the minus strand of JASFTL010000165.1, from coordinate 6,098 downwards.
TGCTTTACTTTGCAAAGGTGAAGATTAATGCCAATAAGATTCTATGTATATTAAATATCATAGAATCTATTAATATGGCATATCAAAGATTCCAACTAATACATGTTAAGCCGGCGTTCTTCGGCCGGAAAAGCGGATGAAATTCTATATTAGATAAAAAATCTTGTCGCCTTGAGCGCGTCACGCCGTTATTTCATATGATGAACTAGCATGAAAACAGAAGACTTAGGTAACTCAAAGCTATTGAATCTATTTTTCAAGCCGGCTGGATTATTAATGGGTAGCAGAGTTAGAAAATGGTTAATGAATCCTGTAAAAACATTAAAAATTGCAGATATTCAAACAGGCCAAACTATTCTGGAAGTAGGATGTGGTACAGGTTTTTTCACCATACCCGCAGCACAAATGGTGGGTGACCAGGGATGTATAGTCGCGATGGATGCGTCTTCTGGATTTCTCAAAGAGGTGGCTAAAAAAGTACAAAAAGCTAATTTAAATAATGTCCGTATTATGCAGAAAGATGCGCTAAACACCGGACTGGAAACTGAGAGTATTGATAAGGTCTTGTTATTTGGCGTTATTCCCTTTCCCTTGCTACCGTTGGACAAATTATTGCCAGAATTGTATCGAGTACTTAAGCCTGGCGCTACCATGTCAGTATGGCTATTTCCCCCATTAGTGCATAACTGGGTTCTAAAAATCATTACCCAGTCGAATTTGTTTAAACAAATTAACGCTCAAAATAATGTGTTTAATTTCGTGCGATTATAAAGCATGGCATAACAAGCGCATGCAGTCGGACGCGGCAAAGCCGCGCCGCTGATGCGGGGCGTTATGTCCTCAGATAAAAATATGACAGGATCTAACCGATTCTTAAACGCATATGGATGGATTTTGTTAATACTCTTTTTATAGGTTTTCCCGTTGGAACCTTAATATCCTATTTTAGTGTGGGTCATATTAAAAGGAACAACCTCATAAATCAATTTACTTAGTCAGACATAACAAACCAGTGGAGCTGACCCATCTTCGCCAAGGCTTCCGTCTTCGTCAAGACTTCGCCGGACAGGTCGCCGCGGTAAACCGGCGTGTAGATTGCGGTTTATCGTAAAAGGCCGTGCAGATTTGATACTCATTTGGGCCGCAGCTCACTTCAACGTTAGCGCTTGAAGTGAAATAATAGCACCATCCACTAATCAAATATCAGTATAGGAAGCATCCATGGAAGAACAGGAAAAGTATATCGAGGCACTTATCAGATTGCACAGTGGTCTGGAAAGACAGGGACCCGGTGATCCTGATTTCTCTGACTATATAATCAATCAGTTACCCGAACTACCGCCGAATCCTAGAATTGCAGATATTGGATGTGGTGCGGGTGCGGGTGCCTTGATCCTTGCTAAGAAGTATCGCTCCAAGGTGAAGGCCGTGGATTTTTCGAAAGAATTTTTGGATCAAATGATGCGTCGTGCCAGACAAGAAGGATTGGAGGATTTGATTAAGCCAATCGAGTGCGATATGGGTAATTTAGGCTGGGAGCCAGAGTCAATTGACCTTTTATGGTCTGAGGGAGCCGCTTATAACATAACATTTGAAAATGCATTGAAAGCTTGGAGACCATTTGTGGCATCCAATGGAATAGCTGTTATTTCAGAAATGAACTATTTCACAAGTGAAGTGCCACAAGCTGTAAATATATTCATGCAAAACGCTTACCCTGCTATCAAAACCGAGTCAGAAAACTCCAGCATTGTAAATTCATCAGGTTTTGAAGTCTTAGGAATACACCGTTTGCCGTCAAAGGCCTGGTGCGATAATTACTATGAGCCGCTTCGAAACAACATAGACTCTTTCAAGATTTCAAATGACGGCATCATGCAATCCGTTATACGTGAAACGGAAGAGGAAATGAAATTTTTCGAAGAATATGAAGAATTTTACGGTTACTCATTTTATATCATGAGAGCCGTATAGTGTATTTTCGCTAACAAGGCTAATGCAGCCGACGCAAAATGCCGCGCGGCTGATTAGCAGCGTTATCTGAACAAATCCAAAGCAGGACAGGAGGTTAATCGTGGAAAGATTATCATCGATTAGCGGACTCGTGGTAAGCCAGCAGAAAGAATGGGGCGAGATTGTCACCGGCTTCGAGACCAAAAACAGATATGCCATATCAGATGTATCCGGCAACAGGCTGTATCTGGCCGCAGAGCAAGCCGGCTCGACGCTCCTGCGTTGGATCCTGAAGGCATTGAGGCCGTTTACTATCGCTGTCTTAACCGAAAACGGTCAGGTGATCTTGCGGGTAATACGGCCTTTTCGATTCTACTTTCACCGCGCCGATGTTGTCGATGCACAGGGGCAAACGCTAGGTGTGATAGAAAGACGGTTCGCCGTATTGCGCCGCATCTATTCCGTGCTCGATAGTTCCGGCGCAGAAGTGTTCCGGCTATTCGGCCCTATACTGCATCCCTGGACATTTCAGATCAAAAAGGACGGGGACGATTACGGCAAGATCACCAAGAAATGGAGTGGCCTGTTAAAGGAAGGCTTCACAGATGCAGATAATTTCGGTGTGATGTTTCCGGCAGAATGGGATGTCAAGGTGAAGGCTCTCTTTCTGGGAGCAGTGTTCCTGATAGATTTCGTCCATTTTGAAAACAAGGGCAACCAATGAAAGGGCTCAGATAACAATTGCATGCAGCGGATCGGGGACAAGCCGCGGCTGCTGACGCCGAATGTTACATATCAGGAAATGCTAAAGAATCGATGAACGTGTCCTGGAAATCCGGGTGCGTTGAAAGATCTAAAACGCGTGTTGAACGGCTCAGCTCTCTTGCTTTCTCTGCAAAGCGTTCATCAAACAAGGTCAAAATGGCGCCGGCTCCGGCAGCATTTCCGACCCCCTCTATATTTTTGGGTTTGAGCCCGGGGAGCATTCCAATCGCCAGTGCATGCTGGGGATTGATGTAACTTCCAAAAGCACCGGCAAGTAAAATTTTCTCCGGCAGCTCAATATTGGTTTCGAGGCAAAGCAATTCGATGCCGGTTCGAATCGCGCCTTTGGCCAGCTGGATGGCGCGTACATCTTTTTGTTTCAATACAATCGCGCGTTCATCGGCAGTTTTTTCAGGTGGAACCAGAATAAATTGCAGCGTACCATTTTCATCCGGCTCAAGATTCGGATAGTTTGTTTGGCTGTTAAAAGCACCATCTTTTAAAATAATCTTGGCGCGCAAGAGCTCTGCTACCGCACTGATGACACCTGTGCCGCAGATGCCGGCCGGTCTCTTGGTTTTGACGGTTTGATTTTGAATGACGGAATAATGTAGTTTTCTTTTTTTTCGATCAATTTTGATTGCATTAATGGCACCGGGCACGGCCTGCATGCCGTGATGGATGGTGGCGCCTTCAAAAGCCGGACCGGTCGCACAGGAAGTCGCCACAACGCCGTCTTTTCCCAGAAACATGATTTCTCCGTTGGTGCCCACATCCACCAGCATGGTTCCGACAGGGGTTTCTTCAAGTTCCGCCGCAATTGCAGCACCGACCGTATCCGCACCGATAAATCCGGTAATCAGAGGCAGGGTGCGAACGTTGGTTTTGGGATTGAAACGCAATCCAATTTCTTCGGCCAGAAGTCGTTTTTCCTCCACAAATTGGGGCTCGTATGGATACACGCCGATCGATGCCGGACTTTGATCGACAAGGATGTGAATCATGGTGCTGTTGCCCACGACTATCATTGTTTTGATATGCGTGGGTTCGATTCGACTTGAACCGATGAGGGCCTGCGTGCCCCACTCAATTGTTTTAATCGCCATTCGCTGCAAGCGCTTAAGCAGATTCGGGTCTGTACTGATGGCGCTGATTCGACTCATAACATCATCGCCAAATATGGCCTGGGGATTTCGCATGGCAATTGAAGCCGACACTCTTCTGGCTGCCAGATCGCAAAGATAAACGGCGATGGTTGTCGTACCCAGGTCAACAGCCAGACCATAATGATCTTTTGGGCGTTCTCCCGGAATTTCTGGAAATGTGTGTTTTTCAAGAAGCAAAGGAGGCGCCTTCTCCAATACGCTTTCGCTTAAGCGGGAGCTGGCGGGAATTTCCAGTGAAACATCACCCAAGGGTGTGATACAACAGGCCAGACGATAACCGGCGGCAAGTCCTTTTTGGCCTAATATTTTTTGCTCACCCTCGCTGGGCGGCGATAGGGATGTCGGATCTGAAGCGCGGATCTTTATCCGACATTTGCCGCAGCGGCCTTTACCGCCGCAATCGGATCGAAGAATAAAACCATTGCTGATCAGCGCTTCTAGAACAGTTTGCCCCCTTTCAGCACTATAGGATTGACCCTCGAAAGTTATTCGGATTTTCCGCTTAGAGTTCTGCACCATTTTGATCGCCTGAATTTTCTTTAAAGTAATATTTGATATTTCTTTCGGATGGCCTGGTCGACCTTGGCTGAAAGATAAGACTTTTCTTCTTCAGCTAAAATGTTTCTCGCAATTTCGCGTGCCCGTGTGCGTGTGTCCTGCAAGCCGCTTTCAATCCAGCTCTCGCGACTGTTTTGATCCGTCACACCGTTTCCGCTGAAATATTCATTGCGCATATGATCGACGGTATGCCCTGAAGTAATAAACGTGCCGCCGGGACCTACCTCATCGATAACCTCAAGCGCCAAATGCTCAGCATCCACTTTGATTCCCTCCAGCACCTTGCAGCACATTCCAATGATTTCATCGTCAATTACATATTGTTCATAAGCCACTGTCAACATGGATTCCAGCATCCCGGCCGCGTGGTGAACATAATTCGATCCTCCCATGGATGCCAAAAGGGTGGTTATCGCCTTTTCCCAACCTGCCTGGACATCCGGTAATTTGGAGTCCGTCAGCCCTGATGAATTATAGTTCGGCACTCCAATGTGCTGAGCCAGCTGGTGAATGGCCGTATTCATCATGCCGCATTCTACCGCACCACCTAAATAACCCATTGTACGGAGATTAGCCATTCCCGGTATGCCTCCGTATAAAATCGGTGCGCCCGGGCGGGTTAACTGACAAATCGTAATTCCAACGAGCTGTTCGGCATGAAGTTGCGCCAGGGTGCCGGCCATTGTGATTGGCGAAGTCGAACCGGCCATTGGCGCACTTGAAAGCGCCACCGGAATTTGATTGCGTACACATTCCTGCATAATCAGAATGGACTGGGTACAAAGTTTCAATGGGCTGATGGCAAAAGAAGTAATGATTGAAATAAACGGACTGGATTTTAATTTTTCCAGGCCACCGGCGACCATTGAAGCCAAATCCAAAACATCGTAAAATCCTTTTTCATCGTTAACGCCGGCCATTACATGTTTTGCGGTGGCTTTCAGGCAGGCATAAAAGACGTTGACGTCATAAGACGTTTCCGTGATATCGGTCGGAATGCAGGGCCGCAGGAAAAAATGAATGTTATCCAGGTGATCCACCAATCTACCCAGTTGATATAGATCATTGAGAGTGGTGGGCCGGGCGTCCCCACTTTCAAGGTCAATAATTTTAATTGCCGCACCGCCGGTTCCCAAATAAACCTGATGCCTGGCCAGATCTAAATCGTTATTTTCATCTCGACCGCAGAGAATGACCTGCTCAGGAGCTTTGTCCGCCTGTTCCATAACCAGATCTCTGGGAAAGGTGACCCGGGCACGATCGTGATTGACAACTGCGCCTGCGCTCTCGAGCATTTCAAGCATCGCATCCAATCCCGATTCATAAGTCACGCCGGTTGTTTCCAGGATGGTCAGAGAAGCGTTATGAATGGTTTCGATCTCATCCAATGCCAGCGGCGCGTAGAGACCGCCGGAAAGACCCTTTAAATTCATATGTGCCTCCGGATTAAAAAATCGAATCAAATTTCCGCTGTTCGCCCGGGATTCCAAATCAATAACGAACAGACCGAAATGCAGGCCCTCTATGGCATAAGCTTCTTTGCATGTCAAAAGATAATTCGGATTTTTTAAAATCATATCGATAGTTGTTGCAATTTTCTTGTAATCCATAAAAAAGATAGTTTAAATCATTGAAACTACCAAGCAAAGGAGAGAT
>JASFTL010000164.1:0-7899 GCA_050053555.1 Desulfobacterales bacterium | reverse complement strand
TTGCAACATTCAAAACCGGGTTCTTCCTTTTGATCTGATTGCCAAGTCGGTTCACGATGAATCAGATGATCTGCCGCTTACCCGTAAGATCTTTGAAAATTTACCCCTCAAGTGGACCTGGGCATATAATCTAACCCGTAATGAAGAAACGCTGGTGCCTTTTGATTGGTTTTTTGCCATCAATGAATTCAATGGACCCTCGGCCGGCAATTGTGTTGAGGAGGCCATCAGCCAGGGAATTTGCGAAATTATCGAAAGACACACATCATCTGTCATCAGTCACAATAACTTGAAAGTTCCGGCCATTCGAGCGGACTCAGCGAACGACTCGCTGGTGGTTGAAATGATCGGCAAATATCGCCGTATCGGTGTAAAACTTTTTGTCTCTGATTTCACTCTCGATACGGGCATTCCGAGTGTCGGTGTATTGGCATACGATCCAGCCACCTTCCCGGAGTTGAGTGAAATTGTCTGGACGGCAGGTACGACACCCGATCCTCAAAAGTCCTTCAGTCGTGCCCTGACCGAAGTTGCTCAGCTGGCAGGTGATTTTGACACGGCATCCAATTATGTGGCCAGCGGTTTGCCTAAATTCACCAACCTGGCAGATGCCGCGTATATTACCAATCCTGGAAAAGAAATTGATATCAGTGCCCTTCCTGATCTATCCAGCGATAATATAAAAGTTGAAGTCGAAAACTGCCTGGCAGCCTTGGCAAACATCGATATGGAAGTGTTTCTCATCAATACAATGCATGCGGATCTTGAAATCCCGGCATTTTATACGATTATACCAGGAGCGCATTTCAGAGAACGGGCACTGGGTACCAGCGTCGGCATGTTTTCAGCCAAACACATCGCTGAAAACAGAAATCCGCGTGAGGCAATTGGTGAGCTCAAAAAAATCGATAAAGACATTCCCGGAAAATACTATGTGAAATTTTATCTTGGCTCAAGTCATATTGGGTTGCATGACCCCAAGTCGGCCCTAAAATATTTTGAAGACGCCATGAATTTAGAGCCCAACAAACAGGATGTGCCCAGTATTTGTTCGTATATGGGAGTTGCTTTAAAAGATCTCGGAGAATACCACAAGGCCCTAAATGTGCTTAAAAAAGGCATACAACTTGATCCGGAAAGAACCGATATTTACAATCTGATGGGATTCTGCCACTTTAAGTTAAAAGAACATGAAGCGGCCATTGAAAATTTTAAAAAGGTCATTCAGCTCGATCCGGCTTCTGCCATAGATTACGCCAATATCGCTTCAAATTATCGCGACATGGGCCAAACTGCGAAAGCGATCCGATACTATGAAATGGCCCTGACGCTGGATGCATCCATTGAATTTGCCAAAGATAATCTGGAAAAACTTAAAAAATAGAATGGCTGGCGGGGCGGATACAACCGCAAACACAGGTGCAGCGGTGAGTCCATGTCTTTTGGCTGTGGTTGAAACATCCACACCCCGCGCATAGAAGGGGTCGGCCTGAACTCAGTTTGTCTGCGCAATTCTTCTCCGCAAGTGACCGATACTTTCTTTTATCTCTACTGTTTGATGACCCATTTCTTTTAATATTTGTGATGTGCGTTGTTTGTCGGATTTGGTGCTGTCTAATCGATCGGCCACAGCAGCGAGATCGGTAAAAAACAGCTGAAAGCGATCCATCATCAAATCCGATAGATTTTCCGCTGAATTTTCAACAAGTTTGAGCAAAAAAGCAAACTTTAAATTTTCGCGATAATCTTTTAATTGCTCAACAACGGATTTCAAGGTTTCGCGTTTCATCTGCTGGGTGCCGCCACTGAGTGCCTGGCGGATGACTTCCGCCCGCTTGCTGGCTGGTTTTTTTAATATCTTTTTCAAATTCCGCTGGAGGCTGTATACGCCAAGTCGCAGGATTGCAGCGGTTTTTATTTTCGCAGAATAATGCATCGTGGTAACGAGTTTGGGTGGATTCAGGCCGGTCGTGTATATCTGAGCTTCCATGTCCGGTAATCCAATCGCCGTCTGTCCTTCCGGATTCAGAGAGACGCCAAGCTTTTTCATCAGGCGCATATATTCATCATAAGTGTCGGAGAGCATTGCGCTGTATGGCTTAATGATCATACCAAAATACTTACCAATTTCGTTTTCCTGCATTTTAACAAAACGAATCACTTCCGGGTTGATGTCTTCTGTCATAAATTTATCCAGAGATTGTTTAAAATCCTGGTAACCCAGGTACATGGTTCTGGATACGGCGGTTACGTCTGCCTTTCCCTCAACCGGTTTGGTCAGGCCTTTGTAATTTTTTATGAACTGAAAAATCTTTTGGATAATATCGCCGGAATGAACATCAAAAAAACGGTTTACATCGGCACTCAGCTTCTTTTTGATCTTTGTGACAGCGCCTGTGATCGTTGTTTTCAGAACCGTTTTCATCTGCTCGACCCGCTCCTGGTGATGATTGAGCTTATGCATGAGTTCCTGGGCACCTTGAGAATCCCGCGCGAGGATATCCTGATTGATTCCAATCCAGTTCTCGATGCCGGATAAGATGACACCAAGACGCTCAAGATGATTTTTTAATAAAATGGCATCGCGCCTGCTGCTAAGCTTTCGGTTAAAGGCGGACTCGAATCGTTCGGTTTCACGGTTGGAGAAATCAATCAATTGTTCTTCAGTTTTCCATTGCAACATCCTGAGTTGATCTTTTTCTGAAAGGCTTACCAGGGGTGAGGAAAAAAGATTGAATAAGGCTGAAAATGTATACACATCCGGCTCAGGTTTAATCAGCGCCAGTTCTTCGTGCACCTTGGCAACCAGTGCTTGAAGTTCTTCGATAGATTCGTGTTCGCTAAAATCGCAATTAACGACAAACAGGATGTTATCTATAATCCCCATTTTTTTAATTATGGATAAAAACCTTATATCAGCTTGCCTTAATCCTGTGCGGCTACTGATGACATAAACAATCAGATGCGTCAGAAGCAAATAATCTTGGATCATCGCCAGATGCATCGGATTTGAAGAATCGCTTCCCTGACAATCGGCAATTTCGATATTACCACCGATCCCTTCAGAAGGGATTTCCAGTTGCACATCCTTCAGATAAACAGCCAATTCTTCATTACCGACAAAACGCTTGTGTTCTTCGAAAGAGCTTTCTTCATAGAGCCGGGTTGTATCATCGGAGGAGATAATATCGTAAACGCTGTTAAATCCTTTGATATATGAAGTTAGCAGCACATTATTGAGGTTGCGGGTATCTTGTGAAATCAATTGCTCTGAGCTCAGCGAGTTTAAGGCAGTTTGAATGTGACGGCGCTCATCTTCGTTTCTGATGTCAAATTTCTTATTATTCTTACGCTCGTTCTGAGAGGGAAACAAAACCAGGGCCTGTTCCATTCCCATGTTCACTTCATCCCAGGACTTGAAAAAAAGAGAAGCCTTTAAATGATCCCCGGATCGCACCCGGGTAACAATCGATGTCACAACGCCGGCACCTCTTTTTAAATAATCACCTTTCAGCATCGAGTTTAAAAAAGTGCTCTTACCGGACTTAATCGGCCCCACCACCGCCACCCGAATAATGTCTTCGGAAATCTGACCCGGCACAGCCTGGCAGGTTTGCTCCCAGTCGTCAAAACTGGGTTCCGCCATGCCGGGTATTGATTTGGCGTTCGATATCAATGCCAAAATATCCTGATTGACCTTTAAAATTTCATCTTTAAGGTAATTGTAGCTATCCATTGTTCTATCTTTTATAAAAGGTTTCTAAATATGCTGTTCTGGCGCAGTGCATACAACCTGCTGGCTGAATTGTCAAACGGCGCATCAATCAGACTGAATCTTTTCGAATAGAAATAGTTTTCAAGCAGCAGCATATCTGTTTCGATATTAAAAAAACCAAATGCAATGGAGCCATGACTCAAAGATTCAAAAGCTAACGGCATCTTCGTCTCTTATTGATAATAGATTTAGGAGTCGTATTAAGCTTAACATATGGCTCACGGAACACAGCAACTCGGGCATTTACGCCATGTCCTGTGCATCGCTCATAAAAAACCGCCATTTACAAAACATATCTTCCGGATGAGGATCGGGCGGCGCAAACAAACACTGCACCTGAATACGATTATCAATTTCCTGCGCAAAACGGGTAAATTCTTGACGGTGCATCGCTTTACAGGCATATTCGTTCAGTCCGCGTTTAATTCGGGCCGTCTGAGTCGGGCAGGAAGGCACTTGTATGCGGACCTCATCAGGTGTTTCGTCAATCTCATATCCGACAAGGATACACCAAGGAAAATACCGCAGCGCTTTTACGAAACCGCTGAGGCCTTTGGCATCAATGCTAAACCGCTTGCGCAGATCTTTAGCTGCCATCGCTGCTGCACGGCCCCATACTTTTTCATTTAGGCGATCTGCCGTTGACTCATCAAAGTGTTCCGTTATGTTAATGTACCAAAACGCATCAATGACCCGGTAATGCCATAGGAGAAATTCAATATAGCTGCGAAGATCTGACTTTTCAAAGTTATCAAAAATTTTAAGATCCATAGACTTCTCCCTTCAATAAGTTGCTATCGAAGATTTAAAAGAACCATCTTAATCTTGCTGGCCATGAAATTTAAGACTGCCGGCAAAGACAGCACCTGCTGTAATGAGTCCACCGCTGATGGCTATTCCCAGAGCAAAACGACCCAGATCGCCAAGGAAGCCGATAAATACCGGAGCCAATCCGCCGCCGATGACAAACGCCAGTGGTACGATGAAAGAAACGGCAATATTCCGTAATTTTGCGGAAACAATTAAGGACATCGCAGCAAATCCGGCAGGGAAAAAACATACGGCCACTACTGGCTGAAGAAATACAATGTAAAGTATAACCGAAGGAGATGCAATTCCCAAAAAAAGAGTCATCAAGCCGGAGAGAAGTAATACAATCCTCAGAGTCCGTCGCGGCCCAATACGATCGGTTGCCCATCCAGCAACAAACGCCATAATCATGCAGGGTATTCTCGATAGCGCAATCAGGGTGTTAGCTCGATTGACATCAATGCTGTGTTCAGTTACCAGGTATAGTGGCAGCATTGTGTAGACACCCAGGGTACCAATGACACCCAGACTAAACATAAGTATCATTATCCAAAAGGAGAAATTGCCAAACAGCAGCCGAAAAGATGCCACACCAAGTGCTTCACCCTTGAATTCTCCTCCCCTGTTATAACGCCAAAAAACCGGACTCATCATCAAAGCAACGACGCCGATTAGGAAAAAGACCATGCGCCAGGAAAACCATAGCTGAACAGCTTCACAAATAAGGGGAGCTGCAATAAAACTTAAATTGGGAGCAGCCTCATGAACGGCAAGGCCTTTGCCCCAGTGGTGGGAAGGAATCAAGGACGTCAGGGTGGCAATGCCGGAGGGCAAATACAAGCCCGCTGTCATTCCAACTATAAACAAACCCAACCGTATGGTCCAGGGCCCGCTGCAAAATGAAGTTCCGATTAAAGCGAAACCCAGAGCGGTATTGGAGATGATGATGGTTCGTTTATGGTTGAGACGCGAAGATACGAGACCTGATCCACTCAGTGTAATAAAGTACCCGAGAGAAATCGCTAAAAACAGAGCCCCTGCATCTGCGTGGCTCAAATTCAGATCTATTTCAATTTTAGGGGCCAGAGGTGCAGGTGTAATCCGGGATACAAAATTGATAAAAAAAATAGATGTCAAAATAAGGAGCGAGCCTAATTGATTCAGAAAGTAAAGGTCGACATTATTTTCACTATTAATGGCATTGGAAAGCTTTGAAGATTTATCCATGTAACAATCAACCTTTTGGATAATGCGCTTTTACAGGCGGATCATAAAGGGTTTGGCCAATCAATATACCTTCAAATTCGGCCTCCTTATGCGAAGAGATTATTCGTGCTATTTTTTTGCCGTTTTCAAGCCGTTCCCGAGAATCGGCCTGATTAAGAAATGCAAAACGCTTTGCCTGAAAGGGAATATTTTTAAGAACGCCGTCGGGACTCATAAACAAATCCGCTATTGCAGACGCGTTTATGGGTTCACCCGGAGCAAGACCGGTTATTTTCGAAAAGAGCTGCGGCCGAAACACCCATCTTTCCGTCAACGGTTTGCCAACAGATTCCAAACCGGCAATTCCAATAGCCCATTTTGTGCATTGCGGAATGACCGGTTCATGGGCAGCAGGCGCTTTTAAAGGTCTGTTGGCGGCCCCATCGGCTTCAACAATAATCCAGCCAAAGACACCCGATCGCCATAGCGTATCAATGGTTTCCGGTTTCAGTCCTTTAAGTTTGTTCTTTAAGCCTAAAATCGCACTGCCGGCCGTAATGTGAAAATTTCGCTTAAAAAGCGCCCGGGCATGTTGTACAATTGTTTCGGCGGATTCAGATATCATCACAATTGATGACTGCTTCGGGGTCGGCAGAAAGATTTTGGTTGAGGTTGTCGTCAGAACACGATCGCCACCTTTTGAAAGCTCGCGGGCGAGTCGAAACATCAGCGCTGTCTTGCCTCCAGCACCCACGATGCTGATAACACCGCCCTTTTTTAGCTCTAAGCTATATCGTAACGAAGTCAACTTTAAGTTGCGCTTTCGTGTTTCCACTAAAAGGGGTAAATCCACCTGTTTTTATTGACAACTGGCACCAATAATAATTAGTTGTAAACCCTAAGAATGGCCTCGAGCACAGCACCTGCAATGGCTCGGGCTTTTTCAGAAATGGTGTAACAGTGGTCCACAAGTCCTCGAGGATCAATATCCCCGATTTTTAATCCCCGGCACACCGTAACCGGGGACCGAATGAGACCACGGATGACGCCATCGATTCTCGCTTCGACCGGCTCCTCCCCAACTGCCCCGATAGTGTCACCTTGTTTTACCTGGCTGCCAATCAACAGTCGGGCATGAAACACGCCATCGCAGGGAGCTCTCAGAACCCGTTCTTCAGTATATCCTTCGATGGGACCGGGTATTCCAGTATTTGGTTCAGCAGTTCCGGAAGCGATTATCCTTCCTAAATTATGGCCACGATTGGTTTCAACGACCAGATGGACATCTTTCCCCGCAACAAAACCGGGTCCAAGCCCGATGACCAACGGTGCTTCATGTATGTGGGTGCCCCTGTTTTTTTTAGCCAATATCGCGTCGACCACCACATTGGCATGGACTTGATCGAGCAGTTTCCATTCTGGATCAACAACAACTGCAATTTTACTGTCGATCCAGGCCTTTCGCATGTAATCATAATCATCAACTTTGATGGCCCGGACCCCTTCAACCGTTTTGTGTCCTTCATGAACGGCCTCGCAAAATGAGACCTCACGTCTGACGGCCAGCGGAGAATCGGTTTCAAGCATCAGGACTTTACGAATATTGGACATATAAATTCGCCAGGCAACGGCACTGGCCATTTCCCCTGCCCCTTTGATCGCGACGATGAGTTCACTCAGCTTAATCTTTCAATCCTCCGAATCAATAATAGGTTTCAGGTGTCAGTGTTCTGGTGTCAGGAATTAGCTCAAAGCTGAAAGCTCAAAGGAATCAAAAAATCGCGGGCCTTATAGCTTCCCAGCCTGTGAACGATGAGCTACCAGCTATGAGCTATTTGCCTGACACCTGACACCTTTTTTGAGTTCTATCGTCCAAACGGACATACCGGAAACTGACATCTGTCGCAATCCAGGCACAAGCCCCCGTGACCCATTTGGGCAATCTCATTTTTGGTTATATCATCTCCGGCCAGCACCCTGGGAAACGTTAAATCAAAAATGGTCGTTTCATGATAATAAACACAGGCCGGAAGGCCGAGTATGGGAATGCCATCAAGTTTCGCATATAAAAACATCGCACCTGGAAGAACCGGTGCCCCATATACAAT
>JASFTL010000163.1:0-7905 GCA_050053555.1 Desulfobacterales bacterium | reverse complement strand
CAATTGACCAACGATAAACAAAAGTCCATTTCTGGCCATTGTCAAATGCCCTTACACTATCAGGTTGAATTGAAAACGGCATTTTAATCAAATCAATCTGCCCAAGATCGGTTAAGGGTCCGGCAATATCCATTTTGCTGTTGGGTTCGAAATTTATGAACGAGAGAATTTCTTTTACATGAATATCGCGGATGATGTGTTCAGGATGACTTGTTAGGTAATTTGATTTAATTCTTAGGGTGACGACATTATTTACATCATCAAATGTTTTTTCGATGGTAGGGCCGCCGGGTCTTTCAACACAAACTTCCATGGCCGGGAGAGGATCGTAGCGATCTACACCATCACCCAGATGATATCGTACTCGGGCGTTATTTGCGGCCGCGTTGCTTATATTTACCGGCAAATATTGATAGAGTTGATCTTCACTTACGGTCTCTGAAGGCATGACGGGCTCAACGCACTCATCACACGATACACTGAAGGAAATAATTTCAACACGGTTTTCGTCTAAATGTCCCATCTGAACATCAATTTGCCCGTTTGTTTCAAAGGTGGTCAAAGCATCGTCCGCAAATGAAACACCGCCTGAATAATCGAAGGAATTCTCTTTATATTTGAATCCCTGAACAAGTCTCTCTTCAACGACAATATTCTGCGTGGTCATTCTTTGCGATTCCGATTCCCAGATTGCATTAAAGCAGGTGCCCAAATCAGCGTCAGTGTTTGCAGGGCAATATCGTCCAAATGTGGTTTGCGCAATTGCATCATCCAGAATCATTTCAACGACACTAGTACCCAGCCCTATTGTATAGTACCTGATTCCATTTTCAAATGCCTCTTGGCTTAAATCGGAAATCAAATCCAGCTGATCCCAATCATCTTCGCATATAACTATATCATAGGCCCAATATTCTTTTTCAGGAAGTCCGTCAGTTAATAAAATTGCGATCCGCTTTGCGTCGCTGCCGGAATTAATCAATGCGGAATTCGCAAGCTCCATAGCTTGTGCAATGTTCGTACAATTCAAGTTGCGGGTGGCAAGTGCTGAAGTCATATTAAGATAATGATCCGTCACCTTAACCAGCGAAGGAGCCACGCCGACTGATGTTGCCGGGTAAAGCCCCTGAGCATAAGAGCCATACTCGATTATGGCTGCATAATCTTCAATCGCCCTCTGATTCAAAGACGCAAGGAAATTTTCCACTGCTTGAATTCTGAGACCGTTCGGATCATTGCCCGCCATGCTACCCGATTGGTCTATTATAAACACCACGTTCATCGGCACTGGAATATCCATTTCTTTAGAGTCGCCATGAACTTCTATGGATACCTGAAATTCTTGATCAACTTGTAAACAATCAACGCCCTCAGGCAAAGTGAGGCGCTTTTCTACTTGCGGATCGGGAAAATATGTGCCTTGCCATGTTGTGCCGGACTTTATTGGCCGCGGTTGGCAGCCGCTTAACGAAAGGCCCAACATTAACACAAAATATATCATTAAAGCGTTTAACAAAAGCGACGGATATTTAAATGAATTCGGTATTAGGCTTTTCATCGCTGCTTCCTTTTTACTTATACGGCATATTCATCTGAAATTATCGATGAATTGAAGACCCGGTGAATGATTGGTAAAAAATTAGAAACCCCACCTCTCAATCAGAGAAATGGGGTTTTCAAAGTAGTTCCATGGCTACCTACTGCGCTAGAATTAGCATATTTCCAATAATTTCCAAACTCTTAACATGGTGTTTTTTCTTAAGTCAAGAAAAAGCGGAATCCTGCTGATATCGCGTACGTTTTTTATATCTTTTCTTTCCCGCCATGACTTGCTCTTCTGTCGTAATCTTGGCGAGAATAGAATGTCTCTCGGTTTGCCTGCCCCGTAAATATATCGAAGATATCGAGCGAAGCAAATTTAACCGGGGCAGCGCTGGAAGATCGTTCAAGGTTAAATTTCTAGCAGAAGACGAACATGCCCAGTTGAACTTTTATCCAGTGGAATTTAAAGACTATTCCACCGAGACTGCATAGCAGGCACCGTCAGGTGTTCAACCGGGCGCAGCGGACTTGTCCGTCAACTTTTATGGAGGATTTAACTGGGGTTCTTGGATCCTGTAGCCTTGAAAATGTATTTGATTATAGTCAATCCTCCTTTTTTCTTCAATTAACCAATTACATCGATAAATAATCTTCCCTGGTTTTGATTTTAAGATCTGGCGGCAATGAATTTTTAAATAGAAGAATCTGGTGGGGCAGATCGTTATAGCGAACGGCGATTGAATTATAGTTTGTTAATATTTCTGAAAATTTAGCGGTGATTTTTTCCGATTTACCTAAAAAATCCTCTATTTCTTTCAAAAGTGACTCCCTGCTCTCATCGTCTATTTTTTTGCTTTTTAGAATCATATATTTTTCCCCTAATTGCTGCATTTCAATTAACACTTTTGAGAATGCAACTAATTCCTCGTCAATCAATACGGATTGTTCAAATAATTTTTGTTTTTCTTTAAAGGCAAAGTAATCATGGATAGCAATAATAGCTGTCACTAACAGGAGGATAATTATCAATATTTTGATGGCTGCTTTCATTAGGAGACCCCTACTTCAACCGAGCAGCGCGCCTGGCAATTTTATATAGATCCAATATTTAAGATGTAACCCTCTTGATCTTCTTCCAGATTCGCTGATCAAAAACTTAAGCCTGTTCAAGGTGCTCGAGATTCGATGTAATCTCTAAGCGCTACCGCATTGTTGAGATCCTGCTCTTTAGAGCTATAGATAAAAGTAACTGTTCCCTTGCGCACGTAATCAAGAAGCTCTTTTATTAACTTTAGATTAGCATCTAACTCCGCGAAATACCGAGACTTGAACTCGGACCATTTTAAAGGATCGTGACCATACCACCGACGAAGCTCGGTGGAAGGCGCGATCTCTTTTGGCCAGAAATCTATTTTTGCCTTGGCTTTCGATATGCCCCTGGGCCAAAGCCGATCAACCAGAATTCGGTAACCGTCATCTGCGCTACTAGTTTCATACGCCCGTTTAATTCGGATCACCATGAAAAAATTCCTTTTAAAGGCAAAAGCATTTCAAAAATCTCGATCTTTTCTTTTTATGTTTTCTCCTCGAATTCTGTATTTACGAAAAGTGTTTATTGCAGTGTGATTATTTAGAAACGCCATCTCAAATGAAAAAGCATGAAATCGGGGGATTTCTCAGCCATCTGGGCATAATCCTGGCTCACTGGGCCCTAGTTTCTATATCAGACCACGGAAGAAACGTAAAATTTCAGAAGTCGCCCAGTCTCTAGCGCCGATAATTTTCTCGATGAGAACTCCCTCCTGATTGATGATAAAGCTCTCCGGAACGCCGGTGGTCTGATACAAGGTTTGGATGGATCCATCCGGGTCCATTAAAACCGGAAAGCTCAGATTGTATTTTTTCATAAACGGAGCTACCGCTTTTTTTCCTGCGGCGTCTATACTGACAGCCAGGATTTCGAAATTTTCACCTTTAAGCTCTTGATACAGCTTTTCCATAGAAGGCATCTCATCGACACAGGGGGGGCACCAGGTTGCCCAAATATTGACTAGAACGACATGCCCCCTGTAATCGGAGAGACTGACCATTTTATCATCGAGTCCGGGTAACGTGAAATCAGGAGCAGGGCGGCCGGTTTTCAAGGATGAATAATTTAAATACGGATTATTTTGCCTCAGCGAAAATAATATTAATAATCCACATACTGCCAAGAAGACGAGAATGGTAGCCTTATAGTAAATCTTTTTTTCTTGCATTTCGGTAATCAAAATTGGGGATACAATAAATCTGAGGCGGTAAATTATATTTCCGAATTTTTAAATTTAAACCATGAGCGATTGAAATCCACAATTACCTTCATAATATAAGGGGTGATTTCTTCTCAACAGGATATTTGGCTTTAAACCATTCTCTCCAGCCTCCTTTAAGTACATTGACCTTAGAATACCCTTTATTTAATAGCCTCTGTGCCAGACCGGCACTCGTCTCCTCATAAGGTCAGGCTCAGTATAAGAAGAGCACCTTATCGCGTGGAAACTCATCGGCCCAGGTATCGAAAAGTTTTGGCCTCCGCCTGATTGCGCCTTTAATTTTAAATTCACTTTCCTGCCAGTTTTCGCTTTTACGAACATCCAATATGATCACATCGGGGTTGTCAAGCAGTTCTTTGAGGTTTTCCTTGCTTATCCTGGAAACAGATTCTGCCGCAATAACCGAAATTATATTCGAGCCAACCAAGGCCAAACTTAACACGATCAATTTAATTGTTAGAAATTTATCTTTCTTCAATTTTTCTTCTCCTTAGGAGGTGAATGAAAAGCATGTAAAATGGGCGAGATGTTGAATACCATCCTGATTTCCGGGCGATTAGTGGCTCATTCACTCTTTCAGTTGTTTTCCAAAATTGAAGGCAGGGATTTTATGAAAGGAGTCCAAGCGCCCAGGATGGATAAAATTTATACATGTGAAAATAATTGGAACCAGCAATCTGGCGGTCATGCCCGAATAAACGGCTGCAAGACACAATTGAAGCGTACCCGCTGGTTGATGATTTGATCTTAGGAAGCGAATGCTTCAGTGTCAAGATAAAAAATGCCACAAGGTAGCAGGTTGCTCGGGATACGAAGTGAACTTCAAAGGGTTTATAATGATGCAAGAGAAGACTTGAGTGTAAAACGCGAAGATCAAGGGGCCGTCAAGATTTGATCTTATATCCCCAAGGGTCAGATCTTTTATCTTCAAAGATGGGGCAATAAAAAAAATAAAGGCCCTAGCGGCAATCTACTGCCACTGGGCGACAACCTCATCGGCTATCGATACGACATAACTTTCGCCATTCGGGCAACGGGCGGTTTTATGGGCGGCCTGGATTTGAATCCCATCCCGATTGCCATCAATGTAAAGGCTGATGCGGTTATCGATTTCTAAACCGGTGGCGCTGACCAATTCTTCCAGGCTGGGGACATGCGTGTTATTCGGATCAGCAAAAAATTCTTCCATCGCAGCCAGGGCATTGTTGGCTTCCATTTCGACCTGAACGCAGGTGGCCTTTTGGCGGAAAGCAATAAAGTTGGGAATGGCAATGGCGGCCAGAATGCCGATAACAAAAATAAAGCCAAAAAAACAGGCCACGACTGCGACCACCACACCAGGACCCTTGGAGGTGTATTTCTGGGCGATCTTCTCGCGGGGGGTGCACAGATAAATGATGAATTCAACAAATGCAATCAGACCCGGTATGCCCGTCCAAAAAAACAGGATGTAAAAAAATCCCTGGCCGTATTTGCCGAGATAGAATTTATGCGCGCCAAACCCGCCCAGGAAAAAGGCAAGTAGGGCCAATGCTGTTTTGTCTGCCCCTTTTCTCTGCCGAAAGCCACAGTTCGGGCAGATTTCAGCCTGCAGTTTAATCGGATTGCCGCATGATGAACAAAACGCCTCATCGGCGCCCTTGGGCAACGGCGGTGGTTGCGGGCCGGTTTCGGGTGTCATGGATCGTCTCCTTCATCCCCCTGGTTATAGGATTATTATCGTCGAAACAGAGCCACAACTTGAGCAAAAAAAAAGAGCTGATCCGATATCGCTCTTTTTGGCCTTAAAAACGTCATTATAGCCTAAAAATAGCTCCCTTATTTGGAAATAATCTGTATAATCCTAACCTGTTACTAAGGCCCGATCCCAATTAAAATTACCAATAACCAATAACCAATAGAAGATCGGCACTGCAGACCAGGCTCAGTTGGTGCGGCAAAGCCGGCGATTCGCTCAGTGCTGGTGTGCGTCGGCAAATGCCGCCGTTACGCCCAGTCCGATATACACACTGCCGACCACATAGCGCTCTGCGCGCGCGACCGCACGTGAACTTTTAATCCACTGCCCAATGGTTCCCGCTAACAGCGCATACATGCTGTCGCTTATCACCGCCAGCATGACAAAGACGCATCCCAGAACCAGCATTTGACCGGCGATAGTGCCCTGGGACGGGTCGACAAACTGTGGCAAGAAGGCAACGAAGAAAAGCGCTGTTTTCGGATTCAGTGCCGCAACCACCACCCCTTGCGAAAAGGTTCGGCGGAGGCTTTTGGGCCGGCGATTACCGGTTGTCTGGATGGCCTCTTGCGTGAATAGTTTGCGCAGGCCAAGGTAGACAAGGTAGGCGGCACCCAGATACTTCACAATGGTAAAGGCCAGAGCGGATGAGAGGAGCAAGGCTGACAGGCCGAGTGTCGCCGCAATGACGTGCATGAAATTGCCCAGCTCTATTGCGCCCACAGAAACGAGACCTGCGCGGCGGCCTTGATCAATGCTTCGAGCGATAATGTAGAGGACCGCCGGGCCGGGGGTGAGTAGCAGCACTACCGAGGCAAGAATGAACAGGGGCAGATGTGTGAGATTTGGCATGGATCATCTCCTTAGCCGGTGATGAAATAGGTCATACGCAGGGAACTTCGTGCTGCACGCAATTGGGCGAATCTCCAAAGTATTCCTTCGGCTATGTGGCGGCGAATATACCAGAGTGGGGCAACTGTGGCAAGGGACAGCCTCAAATGAGTGCTCCGGATTGCTAAGGGTACTTAAGATCGCCCTTCAATGGGCAACCCTCTTTTTCCATGCAGCTGGTCAGTAAGTCAACTTAGTCAACAAGGTCCCTCATTTTTTTCTGAAAAATAATGTCCCGATCCCATTGTCAAAGCGCCCGGTGTGTCTTATTTGTCTGTAATACAAATATTAAAAGTATAAATTGGCTGCTGGAGGAAATAATAGATGGAAAAGCGCAAGCTCGGAAATTCAGAATTGGAAGTCGCGCCATTGGCATTTGGCGGCAATGTCTTTGGCTGGACGGTTGATGAACCGACTTCGTTCGCGCTGCTCGACGCGTTTGCTGAAGCCGGTTTTAATCTGATTGATACGGCGGACATGTATTCAACCTGGGTTGATGGTAACAGCGGGGGTGAATCGGAAACCATTATCGGTAAGTGGCTGAAGCGCAGCGGCAAGCGCGCAAAGGTGGTCATTGCCACTAAAGTCGGCAAAGAGATGGGGCCGAACAAGAACGGACTTTCAAAAGCCTATATATTGCAGGCGGTGGAGGATTCACTGCGGCGGCTGCAGACGGATTATATCGATTTGTATCAGTCGCACGCTGACGACCCGGAGACCCCTCTGGAAGAAACCCTGGAAGCCTATGGCCAATTGATCAAGCAGGGCAAGATCCGGGCAATCGGTGCTTCCAACTTCAGTGCGGCGCGTCTGGCTGAGTCCCTTAAGGTCAGCGAACAAACCGGTTATCCCCGCTATGAGAGCCTGCAGCCCCAATACAATCTCTACGATCGTGCTGATTATGAAAAGGAGCTCGAACCGCTTTGCCGGCAGAAGGGATTGGGTGTGATCAGCTACTTTTCGCTGGCCAGCGGGTTTCTCACCGGTAAATATCGCTCCAAAGCGGATCTGTCAAAAAGAGCGCGCGGCAATTTCGTCGAGAAATATCTCAACGAGCGGGGATTTCGAATCGTTGAGGCCCTGAACAGGATGGCGCAACAGCATAACATGACGCCTGCACAGATTGCGCTTTCCTGGCTGATTTCGCAACCGACCATTACGGCCCCGATTGCCAGCGCTACCAATCTTGACCAGTTAAAGGAATTGATTGAAGCCGCAACGATTGAGCTGAATCCCTCTGCGATCGATCAATTGAATCAAGCCAGTGAATAGCGGATTCAATTCATTAACTATTTAGCCAGACGGTTACGCTCACCTCTCCCAGATGAGCCTTGCGCAGCAGGTACATGTAGGTCCTGGATTGACCGATGCCGCCCCTGATGCTCAAAGGGATCTCATCATTGAGGATGGCCTGATGATAAG
>JASFTL010000162.1:0-7912 GCA_050053555.1 Desulfobacterales bacterium | reverse complement strand
ACCTGCGGAATTGCGGCCGGTGCACGCGAGGTTATGAGTGCCCTGATGGAAGAGATGGCTGAAGCAGATCGACAGGATATTCGGGTCGTTGCCTCCGGTTGCATGGGCATGTGCAGTAGCGAACCAAATGTCACCATTGAAGAAGAAGGCGGCGAACCGATTGTTTATCAGCTCATGGATTCCAATAAAATGCGCCAGGTCTTCAAGCGGCATGTATTGCTGGGTGAAGTCCAGACTGATTTTGCGCTCGCAAAAATGTAAGCTATCGGCTTTCTGTTGTCCACGGCTCGTCGTCCGTGGTTAATAGAATTCGTGTGTCCTCTGTTTTCTGAAATCTGTTGACTGCTTCCTGAATCCAAAGAAGGGTTTTTATGAAAGTAGACGGCAAAGACCTGCGGACGATCTGGCTGGATCAAGATGAAAAAACAGTTAAGATCATAGACCAGCGGCGGCTGCCCCATGAGTTAGTGCTGGTCGATTTGCAAACCGTCGATGAGGCGGTCACGGCTATTAGAGACATGTATGTGCGGGGCGCCCCTCTCATCGGTGCAACCGGCGCTTACGGCGTATATTTGGCGGCTCTGAAAGCACCGCAGAATCAAGTCGAAGACACCTATCTGGTTCAAGAATGTGACCGCATCAAAGCTGCCCGACCGACAGCCATTAATCTATCCTGGGCGGTTGATAGCGTCTTAGCCGAGGTATTGAAAGAAAGCCAATCTGATAAACGAATTAACGCTGCTAGAGACCAGGCCGCGTATATTACCGAAAAGGAAGTCGAAAATTGCAAAAAGATCGGTGAGTACGGGCTGCCGTTGATCGAGGAAATCAGCCGACGCAAACAGGGCCAAGCGGTCAACGTGCTGACGCACTGCAATGCTGGCTGGCTGGCGTGTATCGAACACGGCACGGCCACATCACCCATTTATGCGGCATTTGATCACGGAGTTGACGTGCATGTCTGGGTGGATGAGACCCGGCCGTTAAATCAGGGCAGCCGCCTGACCGCCTGGGAACTGGGCAAACATGGTGTCAAACATACGATCATCACCGACAATGCCGGCGGCTATTTGATGCAACAGGGAAAGGTCGATATTGTTATTGTCGGTACCGATCGGACAACAGCCACCGGAGATGTCGCCAATAAGATCGGTACGTATTTAAAGGCGTTGGCAGCCAAGGACAACAACATCCCTTTTTATGTTGCACTTCCTTCTAGCACCTTTGACTGGAAGCTCAAAGATGGGATCAATGAAATTCCCATCGAAGAGCGCGACCCCGATGAGGTCCGCTACATCGAAGGACTGGCCAAAGATAAAACAACACGCGTGCTGATATGCCCCGAAAACAGTGCGATCGCTAACTATGCTTTTGATGTTACACCGTCAAAATATATAACCGGCTTTATTACTGAGCGGGGTATCTGTAAGGCGACAGAGACGGATATCAAGAAACTTTTCCCCGAGAAATTTGGTTAAGTAAAATATGGTTTCAGCGCCAAGTAGTTTTCTGTGTTCAGGTGTCAGTTTTCAGTGCTCAGCATCGGATCCGGCGGAGTTTCAGCTCGATCAATTCTGACACCTGAAACCTTTAACTATTGACATATCTGCAGCGAAACTCGTATAGGCACTGCATGCTGACTGAACTGGAAAAAAAGATAATTGCGTCAATCCAGAAAGACATGCCCGTCACCGAGCGCCCGTATCTGAATATGGCACATGATCTTGAAATTTCCGAAACAGAATTGCTGGAAAAATTGAAAGATCTCTGCAATCGGGATGTCATTCGTCGGTTTGGGGCCACCCTGCGGCATCAACGCACCGGCTTCACCGCTAATGCGATGGTGGCCTGGAAGGTTGATGAGGATCGCATTGAAGCCGTCGGACAGATAATGGCGACTTTCCAACAGGTATCCCACTGCTACCGTCGCAATCCCACCAATGACTGGCCGTATAACTTGTATACCATGGTGCATGCCAGCGATGAGCAAGCATGCCATGAAACCGCCCGTAAAATGTCTAGCGCTACTTCGGTGAAAGATTACACGCTCTTGTTCAGTCGTGAAGAATTGAAAAAAACATCCATGGTGTATTTTCCCACCGATGAAGACGACTAAAAATTCTGCTAAGCGCAGCCAAGTCGTTTACTATGCTCAGAATTAAAGAGCGCTGAAGAAAACGCCAAGCCTATGACGAAAGATGCTCCCCATATCCTTCTGGTCAACCCCTGGATCCATGATTTCGCCGCCTATGATTTCTGGGCCAAACCGCTGGGATTGTTCACCATAGCCGCTCTGCTCAGGTCCCATGGTTTGTCTGTATCCTACATCGATTGCCTGGACCGCTTTCACCCCAGGGCACCTGCCAGCGATCCCTCAGCACGCTATGGCCGCGGACCGTATTTAAAAACACGGATTGCTAAACCCCCTGATCTTAAAGATGTACAACGCGCCTTTTCCCGATACGGTATCAAGCCCCGCTGGTTCAAGGAAGCGCTTCAGGCGCTGCAGCCGCCGGATCTTATTTTAATCACTTCTTTAATGACCTACTGGTATACCGGTGTTCAGGAATCCATCGCAAACCTGCGGTTGTTTTTCCCGGACACGCCGATCATTCTGGGCGGTATCTATGCCAGCCTTTGCGATACGCATGCCCTGAAATATTCTGGCGCGGATGACATCTTTTGCGGACCAGCCGAGGATGCTTTGTTCGACCTTACCGCCAAATATACGCGTTGCACAATAACACCCCGTTTTAACCCGCAAAAACTCGACACCTACCCCTACCCGGCGCTGGATCTACAAAACCGCATCAATTACGTTCCTTTGCTGACCTCAAAAGGTTGTCCGTTTAAATGTACCTATTGTGCGTCGCATTTTCTGAATCCAAAGCAAATGCAACGCAGCCCGGCGTCCGTCCTCGACGAATTAAAATTCTGGCAAAAATCCTACCAGGCTATAGATATTGTCCTCTATGATGATGCGTTTCTGGTCAACGCTGAACAGCATGCCATTCCGATTCTGGAAAAAATTATTCAGGCCGATATCAAACTTCGTTTTCATACACCCAACGCGCTTCATATTCGAGGCATCAATGATCAAACAGCCCGTCTGTTGTTTAGAGCCGGATTTAAAACCATCCGCCTGGGACTGGAAACTGCTGAATTCGATCACCGGGAGACTATTGACTGCAAGGTGGCCGAAAACGATTTCAAGCGAGCCGCCGGATACTTAAAAGAAGCCGGTTTTGATAGCCAACAGGTCGGTGCTTACTTGCTGATGGGGCTACCGGGCCAGCAATTGACTGCGGTTGAAAATTCGATACGAGCGGTTCAAGAAACGGGAATCACGCCAATTTTGGCCTATTACTCCCCGATTCCACACACGGCCATGTGGCAAAAGGCGGTGGCTGCATCCCGCTATGATCTGGAAGCAGATCCGATTTTTACGAATAATTCAATCATCCCCTGCCAGCCTGAAGCATTTAACTGGGAGAACATCACTGCTCTAAAAAAACTTGCTTCCGGTTCAAACTCAGAATAAAGTCCTTCTAATTCAAATATCCATACTTCATAATACAAAAAGGAGCTAACATGAGCCAAACCACCGCTTATCAGAAATTTGCCGAAATGATGCTAGATAAAGATTCACAGTATATCCCCCGAATTTTAAAATGTATGATTACGGATAAGCAGGCAGAACTGCTGGTGTCTATGCCGGGAACCGCCGCTCAAATGGCTCAAACCTTAGACCGCGCAGTTGATGATATCCAGGTCGATCTTAATGATTTGTTTCACAGAGGCCTTGCATTTAAAAAGAAAAAAAATGATGAGGTCCTCTGGCGGGCCCCGGCCCACATCGCCCAGTTTCATGATGCTTCCATTTTGTGGCCGGAGGCCCCTGCTGAATTTTATGACCTGTGGAGCGCCTACATGGAGCTCGAATGGCCGCGGCTGGCACCCGTATTGACAGAGCGAATGCCCAGGCCTTTCACCCGGGTTATTCCGGTGGGCAAATCCGTGGATGCCGGAAAGGTCCAGGTCCTGGCGCCGGAAAATGTAAGAGAAATCATTGAGAGCGCCGGCCGGCTGGCGGTGACGCAGTGCACCTGCAGGCTCACCATGCGTAAATGCGACGCCCCCGTAGAGGTTTGCCTGCAAATTAACCGGGGAGCCGAGTATACCATTGAAAGAGGCTCCGGCCGTGAAGTCACAAAAAAAGAGGCCCTTAAAATCATAGCCGATACGGAAGAAGCCGGTCTGGTGCACGTCACCATGAACAAGGCCGGTGTCGGCCATTTTATCTGTAACTGCTGCGGGTGTTGCTGCCAGTCATTTACCCTGCTCATTGCCGACAGCCTGCCGATCTGCGACCCCAGCCGCTATCGTCCCGAGGTCAATATCGATGTTTGCAGCGGCTGCGGAACCTGTGAAGAACGCTGCTGGTTCGACGCCATCTCTGTTTCTGATGATCAGGTGGCCGCGGTGATTGCAGATAAATGTCTGGGATGCGGACAATGCGCAATCGGCTGCCCGGAGGAAGCCATCCGTATGATCGAAGTCCGTGAACCGGACTTTATTCCAGAATAGGGAGATGATTCGCAAATGTATAAAAACTTCTCAAAACAGACAAAAGGGAAAACCGACCATGCTGCGTTTAAAAACCATTGATCTGAAAAAACAAAAAATCGACACGCTGATCGTACCGGTGTGCGAGGACAAAAAAATACACGATGACAGGATCATCAATGTCATCATTAAAAAAGCGTTGAATCTTAAAGAATTTGCGGCCGAAAAAGGTGATGAGTTGATCCTTTACGATTTAAAAGATCTCAACACAAAGCGGGTAATCTTTGTCGGGCTTGGCAAGTTTGAAAAAATTGACCATGAATCCTTGCGGGCATTTTGCGGCGCGATTGTCAAAAAATGTATAAAAGCCGATCTTGAGGAAGTTTGGGTTGCGGTGCCGGCGGCCCGTAAGCTCAAAATGGAAATGCCTGACGCTGTTGAAGCCCTGATGGAAGGCGCCTATTTGGGAAATCATTTGTTTGACAAATATAAGAAGGAGAAAAAAAAGAAACCCCTAAAACAAATAAATTTTCTGGTAAAACCAGATGCATTGGCTAAACTCAGAAGAATCACTTCAAGAGTTAACACCATTTGCGCAGGCACTATCATGGCGCGCGAGTGGATCAGCACACCTTCAAACGAAAAGACACCTGAGCGATTCACACGCTCAATCGTGTCACAGGCCCGCAAACACGGTCTGAAAACCCGGGTACTAAGAGAAAAAGATTTAAAACAGCATAAATTGGGGGCTTTGCTGGCGGTGGCCGCCGGAAGTCAAAGCAAACCCAGCATGGTGCTATTGGAACACCGGCCCGCCGACGCTAAAAAAAACTTGGCTCTGGTCGGAAAAGGGGTTACCTTCGATTCTGGCGGTCTCAACATTAAAACCGGCGGATCCATGGCCACCATGAAATCGGATATGTCCGGCGCAGCCGTTGTCGCCGCCACACTGATCACCCTGGCCAGGCTGAAAACTAAGACGCATGTTATCGGAGCCATTCCAATCGTTGAA
This sequence comes from Desulfobacterales bacterium, assembly GCA_050053555.1. Classification (GTDB taxonomy): domain Bacteria; phylum Desulfobacterota; class Desulfobacteria; order Desulfobacterales; family JAHEIW01; genus JAHEIW01. The sequence continues at coordinate 2,334 of JASFTL010000162.1, read as the reverse complement.
AATATGCCGTCCGGCAGGGCAACTCGACCCGGCGACATCGTGCGCAGCTATGCGGGTAAAACCATTGAAATTGGCAATACGGATGCTGAGGGTCGACTGATTTTAATTGACGCCATGTCCTATGTTGTCAATAAGTACAAGCCCCAAATGATGATCGATCTGGCGACTTTGACCGGTGCCTGTGTTGTCGCCCTGGGAGAAAAAATTGCCGGGGTATTTGCGCAAGATGACGAACTGGGCAAACGCATCATTTCATCCGGTGATAAAACGCATGAACGCTGCTGGCAGATGCCGATGCCGGAGGATTATAAAGAGCTTCTTAAAAGTGATTTTGCCGACCTCAACAACATGCCCAGTTCTCGGTGGGGCGGTGCCATTACCGCCGCTTTATTTTTATCGGAATTTAGCGGAGATACCCGCTGGGCCCATATCGATATTGCCGGACCATCTTATATGAAAAAAGGCGACGCCTACTGCGGTCCCGGCGGCACCGGATTTGGTGTGAGATTGTTGTGTCATCTGATCCAACAGCTCTAACCTAAATTGAGCGTTTCAAATTTTAAAAAAGTATACTTTTACCTCCTGTTAAATGAATTTTATCGATCTGTATTTTTAAAATTTGAAACCCTCCTGGCTTGCCGATCTTACCGCATCTACTGTGTTAGATGCCGTCCCGCATAGGCGACTATAGCGGAACGACATCTGCCTTGTAGCTGCGGCAACCTCGACAATCGCTCAACTTAGGTTTAAGAAGCTATCTTGGATTATGCCTTTTATAACAAGCAGAGGAAATAAATTGTTACAGTATGCGGAAATCATTCACAAGGGCGATGAAAGCGGCAACGAGATGATCGTTCGTTTCCGGCTGCCGTCCGGGCTCGAGATCTTCGGTTTGCCGACAAGAAATTCTTACGGCGGTCACTGGGATCTGGGCCCCACATGGAATTACGCGGTGCTGGCCGACGAACCCTTTCTGGTAGATGCCGGCCGCTTCGGCCAGGGCGACCAATTGCTTGGGATGCTGACAAGCACGGGTGTCAAATCCGAAGATCTTGAATTTATTTTGATCAGCCATGGCCATGAGGACCATGACGGTGGGTTGGCGGAACTTGTCAGCGCCACCGATTTAGACGTAAAAGCTCATGCAATCTATAATCAGCTGGTCAAAAAATATCCGGCGGCGTCTCCGGAAGGAAACAAAAAAGAATTCCCGGCGAAATGCTGGCACTGCCCGATGCCGGAGTCATTTTACACTCAAAATTGCCTGGAGTATCACAAGGTATTGCAGAACCTGAAAGTCAACCCGATCGGCGACGGTGAAACCGTCATCGGACCGGATACCCGCACCTATCACCTACCGGGGCACAGCCCGGATTGTTTGGCGGTGCGACTGGGTGAAGAAGCCATCATTGTAGGAGACATCATCCTGCCCGATATCACCCCCTGGCCGACCCGTAAAGCTTTATTTGATGAAGTTGCTGAAGTCATCAAACCTGACTACACGGATGCCGCGGCGATTTTTGGTTTGCGTCGTTATATCCAGTCGCTAAAAAAATTAATTGAAATCGCCAGAGATCATCCCAACCTCATTGTGCTTCCGGCTCATCGCCAGTACTACAACAGCCGTTGGAATGAAATCCATTTAGAATGCAGAGCAAACGAACTGCTTGAGCACCACATTGCGCGCTGCGCAGCCATTATCGAGATTTTAAATAACGGGCCCAAAACAGCCGAAGAAATCGCCGCGGCACATTTTGAAGAAAGATTGCTTGAGGGTTTCGGCAGCATTATGGCTGCCAACGAAATTATCAGCCACTGTGAATTGCTCATTGAAAGCGGTGATGTGACTCCGCTGAACGGCAATGCATATGCTGTCACGGGCAGCATGCAATTTGAAACCTACATAAATGATTTAAAAGCGGATTAAATAGAGCTATGAATAAGACAACAAATTCAGCAGCCTGGATAGAGCAAATCATTAAAGATTTCATTGAGCGTTCACCGCATAATACGCTTCAAAACAGAACCAATGATAAGGCCTTTGACACGCCTTTGATCGGCTTTTCAAAGGGTCATGATCCCCTCTACAAAATCTACAAGGAAGTTGTCGGTCCCTTTCACTGGACCCCTCTTGAGATATTTACCCGGACATTTAAGTATCAGACCGTCAAACCCGAAGATCTGACCGTTATCAGCTGGATTTTGCCGCAAACGCAGCAAACCAAGGCAGACAATCGCAAACAAACGACCTATCCCGCTGAACGCTGGGCCCGGGCACGCATATTCGGTGAGGCCGCAAACGTTAAACTTCGAAAACATGTGGTAGCGATTCTC
>JASFTL010000161.1:0-7997 GCA_050053555.1 Desulfobacterales bacterium | reverse complement strand
CGAGAAAGAAATCAGTGACACGGCAACCCGACTTCTGCAAGATAACGATAACAGAGAGGTCGCCGCCGGGCTCCGCAACATAGAAGCTTACACACAGCTTCTCAAAGCCATGAAGCCAAATCCTTTCCGGGTATTGACGCTAGCTTTATTCGTGGTTCTGATTTACCTTATGATTGCAGGCTTACTGTGGTATTTCCGTCTTCCAAAGATACACGTTTCATTCCAGGTCCAGAGCAAAGCCGCGACGTTTCAACTGAAAAAACCGTGGAGGCCCAAAAAGTCCTATCCCGTGAATAAGTTACGGATTGAAAGGTTAAACGTGGTTTCTGCACCGGCCCTCGAAATTGAGATTGAAAATGAATCGGATGAAGCTTGGTTGGAAGTTGATGGCAGCAATTTGGTATTGGGAAAATTGGATTTCGGACAAAACGGTTTTTTAGAATTGAATCCTAAACGCGAGCGTCTTGAAATTTTTTACCGGGGCAACAGTCTCAAGGGAGAAGTTGCGATCAGCGGTCTATCAGCAGTTTCTGCGGGGCATAACCTCAATAGAGCAGAGAACTTCCAGATGAATAAAAATTTTCAAATTCCGGAATCAATTCGATTCATTGCCAAAAGTAGAGGGATGGTCCCCACCCTAATAAAGATTTATCCAAAGGGCGAATGGACATTTCAGGATATTTATGTCCAAAAGCTGAGCTTTTTCCGTGAAAGCATTCCAGAGCCGGGTTCCATTTTCTTCGAATCGGCTATCAGCGGCGGAAGTATAAGCATCCACGATGTGTCAGTGAATGAGACATTGCATGAAGGCGATCGGCTTATGATCGAAGGCGTGGAAGGCAGGCTTTTAAAGATCGGTCATGGTTCTGAAATCAATTTGGTTTTTGAGGGCACGGTTGAAAAGCTGCTGTTGGGTCCCAAAGGTTTCGAGAAAAATCTTTCCCCCTCATTTCTGGAGTACCTGTATGTTCGAAAGCCGTTAGCATTTTTCTGGGGTGCTGTCGTTTTTCTCTGGGGAGTGTTATGGCGGGTGCGAAAATTAATAACGTAATAGAGATTTAGAGGTGTGAAATGGACAATGTTCTTCAGCTTGTATCTAAAATTGCAGCAGCTTGTTTGATTGCTTTCTTGGCAATCAGCCCAATTCCGGGCCTGGCGCAGCCATCTGGTGATGAGCTGGCCCGCAAGCTTCGCAAAAATGTTGTAAAAATCACCGCCAAACGGGAGTCCGGCGAATCGAATCACGGCTTTGGGTTTATCGTGGGAAAACAACAAGATCAATTATACATCGTAACCGCCAATCATGTTGTGCGATCCAACAGACCCGGAGGCGCATCAACCAGTATCAAGGTGAAATTTTACAGTGATCCCGGGCGCTCATATGAAGCTGATTTGTTGGAAACATTTTATGGAAGACCTCAAGATTTTGCCGTTATCCAGGTTGCGATGCCACCGAATTTTGCATGGGAAAAAAAAGTCCTAGTCCCCGGGGAGCGCTTCAAACAAGGAATCCGGGGCGAAAAGGTCTGGTTCATCGGACGTTCGGGCCAATGGTACATTCCTGCAATTCCGGGCCGGATCAATAGTGAACGACCCGATTTGCATTCGATCATTTACGTTGACATCATCAGTGTTAGAGTCGGCACATCGGGGGCGCCTTTGATAATGCAAAACGGGATTATCGGAATGATTATTCAGGACGAGGTCGGATCAGCGCGCGCTGTTTCAATTGAAGCGATCAAGTCGGCCTTTGATCAATGGCGGTATCCATGGTCACTTGAAGCATTTATGGATCAAAAAAACCATGTGGCATCCCCTGCGATCTCACCGGAGACTTCACCCCCGGACAAAACAGATCCCGTTGCAAAGGTCTCTCCAGAGGCCCCTTTGTCGGAAGCATTACCTCCGGAGCAGCCCGCGGATTTGGGATATCGCGTGGCGATCTTGCCCCTTCATCTCAAAAATGATGCCTCGCGTTACAAGGCCATTTTTAACCGGCTGATTGAGGAGTCTATCCGGGAAACCGGATTCTTTACCGACTATAACTTGTATGAATTGAACGCTAAATATAAAACCAATCGATCGGAAATTATTTTTAGCGATCAGCTGATGGGTAACCTGTGGGTAAAAAAGGGCTTTTTTTCAAACCCCGAACCGAATACCCGTTTCATCATTCAACTGGGCAAGCAGCTGGAGGTAGATGCGATTCTGTTGTTTTCGGCCGATGTCATCAAAATGGCCAAAGATCGCATCAGGGCGTATCTTGTGGATATCAGGCAAAAAAAGATTTACACCAACAGTGGATTAACCGATTTTGTTGTCAACGACGATATCGACAAAGTCTTGGAAGCAAGCTCTGATACCAAAAGGATAACGAAGAGCGTTTTTGCCGAATTTAAAAGCAATTATAAATAATAATTCCCGTTTTTAAAACCTGTGATATACTGTTATCACCTGGATCTAACATAAAAATTTATGAGAAATTGAGATGACGGACAGATCTGGAACCTATCCCGGGAAAGCAGAATGAAAAAGATTATTATTGTTACGCCAGCTCTTTTGATTCTTATCGGACTTGGATATTTCGTTTATTCAAACGTAATCTCGCGAGGTAATCCTTGCACCAACATTTTTGAACAAACCGTCGCCAGCCTGGAGGGCAAAATAAGCATCTTGCTAGAAAAAGGCGAACTGATTATGGGCAGGGAAGAGATTCAGAAATTATCGGATGAATCGGAGCAGATCGCTGTGGATCTAAAAACCTGCTGTGTTCTATTTAATGAAGACAAGATTGTTTTTGAGGAGTTTTTAAAATGCCAGGACGAATTTAACCAGTATGAAAGAAACATTGATCGTGTCAGCCGCCTTGTAGATGAAGCCGAAGCCGCCAAAAAGCAGGAACAATTTGATCTGGTAAATTTGAGGCTCAAACACATTGAAAGAAATATCAAAGACCTGCACCAAATTTCACAACATTTTCACGTGCAGCTGAAGTCTCTGATCAGCCGCCCCGCTGAAGAATATAAGAAACCGGCGCGCGTCGCGCGAAAATCGGTCATTGACGAAACGGAACCAAACGATTCATACAATCTAGGCATGGAAGTTCCCATGGGAGTGCTGAAGGGAGCGCTGTCCGGGGATGATCGCCAGGATTATTTTCGTTTTGAACTCGGCGCCGGCAACATCCTTAATCTGGACTTTACCCCGGGGGATGAAAGTGAAAGCCTGAAGGTTGCACTTCGAAATTTCGAGGGCGGTGAACTGTGGAATTCAGGCGAGACGACCTCCGGAGTCGCCATATCAACACGTATGATGATGAATAATACCTCCAGCGGCATTTACTATGCAGTGGTCTATTCCGGAATCGGGTCTTATCACCTGGATCTTTTTGTCGAGACTCAGAATGACGGCGGGTCGGGAACCGATGCCGGTGACAGTATTACCAAAGCTCTGGACATTAAGCTGGGTCGTTCCTATCTTGGAGAATTGGGCGGATTTGATGAAAACGACTGGTACCGTTTTGATATACCGGCCGGGCATATTCTAAATCTGGCGTTCAAACCACTAGAAAGCGCAGAGGCCATGAAATTCTCACTACGAAGCTTTGAGCGCAGTGAAATTTGGTATTCGGGTGTGGTGTCGCCGGGGGCAAAAAAGCCCAAAAGAGTCATGATGAACAATTCTTCCGGCGGGACTTACTACCTGGAGGCTTCATATGGCCGCGGCCAATACGAGTTTGAGATATTCACTGAGAACCAAAACGATGCCGGTTCCGCAACCGATGCCGGAGATAAAATTTCTGAGGCCCTTCGAGTTGAACCCGGTCGTGCCTATTCTGGAGAATTGGGGGGGTACGATGACAAAGACTGGTACCGATTTGATATCCTTCCCGGCAGTGTTTTAAAGATTGCCCTTACCTCATACGAGCAGGGAGAGCCTGTTAAATTCTCTTTTCGGAATGCCCAGCGCGATGAGATTTGGCGTTTAGAGGACTCACCTTCCGGACATACGGAATCGAAACGCGTTGTGATAAGCAATTCCGCTGGCGGGACGTATTTTCTTGAGGCATTTTACGGCACCGGTCCGTACGAATTTGAGGTCTTAATGGAAAGCCAAAACGATGGTGATTCCGGGACCGACGCAGGGGATATCATAACCGAAGCGCTTAAAATTAAACCGGGGCGTTCGATTACCGGAGAGGTGGGTGGCCTCGATGAAGAAGACTGGTATACGTTTGCGCCGCAGGAGGGCCAGGCCATTCAATTTACCCTCAATGCGGATGGCGAACCGATAAAACTTTCCATGGGCAATGTCGTCCATAGGAAAGTGCTCTATACCGCTGAGTTGACACCGGGTACTACCCGAACATTCGAGATTCCGAAGAACGTGCGACAGCCATACTTTTTAAAGGTTTACGGGGGAAGCAGTAGGTACAGCTTCAAAATACAATAGAAGGTGTCAGGTGTCAGTGTTCAGGTTTCAGCTCTTTTAATTCTGACACCTGACACCCGAAACCTGACACCAGAATCCATCTAAGTACAACCCTACTGCCTTCTGCAAATGCCGATTGAGCGCATTAAATTTTAAGAGGGATTTTTACGAGATGATGACAGCCTTAGACTGCTTCCCGTCAATCTTAATGGTGAGTGGTTTTTTAAGGATAACATGCTTCAAGTGCGGCGTTTCTTTTTTGGCAGGCAGCGAACGAAGCCATTTCCAGTCGATAAAATCCTCTCCACCTTCAGCGGTGTTGAGATAGCTGATCCCCAGAGATGTAATGTTGTGAAAAAAATGAGAACCCTGGGAAGGATCGGCTTTGAGATTCTCAATGGTTGTCTCCACGATGGCACCCACGCCGGAGATATCTGACCAGCGCACAGGAATCCCCAGCCAACGGTCGGCCGAGCCCCACCGGCCCGGACCAATGAGTAAATATTTTCGTTTGTGAAGGAGCATCTCTTTATTTACTTCGCCGATTTCCGAGGCGATTTCAATAGTATGGGCCGCATCAAATGTATCCGGATTCACAAAGATGATATCTTTGATTTCTTCAAACCGTCCATTTCCAAGCGCCATGGTAGAATAACACCAGGCCTTTGAAATATCTTCGTCACTGATTTCCACCTCCAGATTATATTGGTCAACCGCCATGGGTCTGATTTGCAGAAGGTCAAATGAGGGTTTCTGATTTTCATCAAAAGGCATGTTGACGGCAAATTCGATCTCAACCGGACATCCCATTCCCCTCCGGCCGATGTCAAGAAGATCTGTGAGGATTTCAGCTATCGGAAATGATTGATGCTTTAAGATGCTGGAAAAGGTACACACCGGGTATCCGGATGCCTGAACACCGTCTCTGATTCGATGATCCTGAGTCGAGTAAGTACTGCATAGATGCCGCACCGGGGCATCGTCGACTGCCTCATCGATTTCGAGTTTTATGAGAGTAGCATCTTCATTGGAGGGAAGATCATTCGGAAACGTTGCCAGGTTGAGGGCGTAGAAAAAGCGTTGAGAATTATCCAAAATATCGTCGACGGTTGAAAATTGAGGGAGAAATTGAGGATATTTTGGAGAGAATCTCAGGGCGACACCGCCCTCGACGACTATTTTTCCCAGCCCGAGGGCAATGTGGGCCAGCCCATCTTCGGGTTGCAGGTATGAAATGGGATAGTAATTAAAGGATTGAGCGATTCCGGAAATCGAGGGATAAAAATAATCGCCATATACCTTTCCGGTCAGTTGTTGAATAACGACCCCCATTTTTTCGTCTTCAGTACGATGAAAAGTGCTTTTGACGTATGCTCGGGCGCTTTCGCAGTAGGTTGAGGCATACACCAGCTTTATCGCCAGCATAAGCTGTTCAAGCCTTGCGGTTAGATCCGAATGATTATTGGGTATCATATAGGTTTTATATATCCCGGCGAAGGGCTGAAACTGGGCATCTTCCAGTAAACTGGATGAGCGCACCGCTAGCGGATAAGAGGCGTGATTTAAATACTGTTCAAGATTCAGTGAAAGCCATCCCGGAACTTGCGCGTTTGTAAATAACTGGATGATTTTTTCATCGCTAAATTCTCCCGTGGCCACACTCCCCAGGTCATTTTCGCTGATGAATGAATCAAATCCTTCCGTAGAGATTACCAGTGTTTTGGGGACCGAAATGTTGACGCTATTAAATTTATCCAGAAACTCGGGGCTGTTTTTCAGCTGAGTGGACATGAATGCCAGTCCTCTGGCCTTGCCCCCCAGAGAACCTTTTCCAATTTTGGTAAAATCGGCATCCGGATCAAAATATTGTGAATCGAATTCGGTAACGATACCTTTTTGACGCCCCACGCGGCGATCATGAATAATGTGAACCAGATATTGTTTGGCGTCGCTAATACTTTCAAAATCGCTGATTTTAACCGGCTTTAGTTTTGAGGCCAGCATAATTTCAGAGCGTGCCATCAACCAGCTTGAAAAATGGTTACGGGTTGCATGATAATAAACGGACTCATCTGGAATGCTCGGTAAAACAGCCTCCATTTCGCGCAGATTGGAGGCTCTGCCAATTTCTGCGCCGTCCGGGAGCCTGAACACAAATTCTCCGAACCCGAGGTAATGCATAAAAAAGCTGCGGATTTCCGAGTGCAGTGTCGGTGAATTTTTGTTTAAAAAAACCGCCGGAATTTTTTGGGCCTGCTTACGATTTGATTTTTCCGAACTAAAATTTAGCAATGGCAGATCCGGGTTGTCCTTTCTGATCATCGAAAGCAGCTTGAAGCCGGCGGTATCATCCAATTTTCCATTTTTGGGAAAACGAACATCGGAGAAGACGCTGAGCAGATATGGCTTGTACTTTTGATAAAGGTCAACCGCTTCTTCATAATTCTGTGCCACTATAATTTTGGGGCGTGCACGCATTCTTAAAATCCGGTGCTCATCATTAAGGGATTCTTCCATGACGGCCTGGGTCTGGGTGACAATTTCTTTATACAGCAGCGGCAGCAAAGATGAGTAATAAATAGGCGAATCCTCGACGATGATGATAACCCTTACCCATGCCCGCTGCGTGTCGTAGGCCACATTCATGCGATCTTCGAGATTTTTAATCAATGCCAGCAAAAGATCCGAGTTTCCATACCAGACATACATGCGATCAATGGAATTGTGGTCAGCAGATTTTCGATCAAGCAAATGTCGACTCGTGTTTTGGATCATCAGGAAAACAGGCAGATTTTTGAATTTGTTTTTGATCTGACGGCCGAGCTCATATGCATCGGTTTCATCGACCTGAGGCATGGTGATAACCAGGTCGAATTTTTTTTGGGATAAGGCCTCTAAAGCCTCATGGGCAGAAGAGACCCAAGTAAGCATTGGCGGGCGAGAAAGATTAAGGCCGCGATATTCATGGATGATACGTTCTGCAAGACGACCTTCTTCTTCCATGATAAACGCATCATAAGGGCTGGAGACCAGAAGGATTTCGGTGACCTTCTTAGCCATAAGCTCATGAAACACTTTAAACGAAAGATCGAAATCTTCGGAATGTAATGGACCCTGATTTAACATATTCTTCGTAAGGCTTAATGGTGAAGATTAATCGTTTGTATCACAAGAAACCACCTCATAAATATATGTGTCTTACCCTCTGATTGCAAGCATTCAGATTGAACCCGCACTTTGCAGTAAGTCTCTTATTTCATTGACATGGCGGCACAGCAACTTATTATTCTAACAGAAAATGAAATCATTTTTCGGATCCGGTGCCCCAAGGCGATCGTCCAATGAAAATAGCTGTTGCCCAAATCAATCCGATTATCGGAGATTTTAACACCAACTTTGAAAAAATAAAACATTTCGCTGAAAGGGCTGCTGCTCGTTCATGCGATCTGGTCGTCTTTTCCGAGTTGGTTGTGCCCGGCTACCCACCGCGGGATCTGCTCGAGAAAAAGGATTTTATCGATGCCAATGTCGTCTGCCTCAATAAACTGGTAACATCTCTGAAAGGT
>JASFTL010000160.1:0-8035 GCA_050053555.1 Desulfobacterales bacterium | reverse complement strand
AACCAATGAAACAAATCGATTTTACATGGTAAGAAGAATTTTAGATATCCTTTTCATTGTATTTTTTGCGGCGGCCTGCCTGCAATGCCGATCCTTACCGTATTATAACCAGGCCATTAATGGCCAAATGGAAATTTTGCGAAACCGGGAGCCGAGTTCAGCGCTTATCAATAATCCGGAAACGCCGGCAAAGCTTCGCGGAAAACTTAAATTTATTCAAACGTTGCGAGACTTTGCGGCAAAGGAACTGCATCTTCCGGTAAATAATCATTATTTAAGTTATGTTGAGCTTAATCGCCCCTATGTCGTCTGGAATGTATTTGCTGCCCCTGAATTTTCACTAACACCGGAGACCTGGTGTTTTCCAATCGTGGGGTGCGTCGCCTATCGCGGATATTTTTCAGAGCAGGATGCCCGGCGCTTCGCTGATTCTTTGAAGCAAGAAGGTTATGATGTATACATCTCCGGTTCAATTGCATACTCGACCCTTGGCTGGTTCGATGATCCAATTTTGAGTACCTTTGTAGATCTCAGTGAACCTGAGACCGCCGCGCTCATATTTCATGAACTGGCCCATGGGGTGCTCTATATAAAGGACGACACGGCTTTTAATGAAAGCTTTGCAACTGCGGTTGAACAGGAAGGCTTTCGACGCTGGCAGACCGCAGCCGATAATCTGACGGGATATGAAAATTGGTTGCAGAAACGTCAGCGGCGCCAGCAATTCATAGATCTTGTTTCGAAATATAAGGTTAAACTTGAAAACCTGTATCAGGGCAATCTTTCAGTGATCGAAAATCGCAATCAAAAAAAAGCCGTTTTTCATCAAATGAAATCCGAATTTATAGATCTAAAATCAGCTTACAGCGGCCTGGCGGCATATGATGCCTGGTTTGATCATCCGTTAAACAACGCACAACTCATCAGCGTTTCAAGCTATCATGACTGGGTGCCTGCTTTTGATCAAATACTGGCTGAATCGGAAGGGGATCTGAAGAAATTTTACCGGACATGTCAGCAGCTGGCGAAAAAAGGGTCCTCAGAACGTCATCGGATATTAACCCAATTTAGTGAATCCAAAAATGCAAACTAGACTGGGCATGAATTTTGCAGAGTTTTGGAGCATCTGTTCGGCTTAAATAAGAAAATAAGCATCGCCCAGAGTCTGAACTGATCAATTGGCTTCTAATGCCTTAAAGAAATCGTCTGATTTTACTAAAGATTGATTGACGACAAGCCGTTTTTTTTTTAAAATGTCATTGAGGATACCAAACAATCATATTGACGAATTTTAAAGCGATTACAAAGAGATAAGTTCAATCGATACGGCCGCATTTTCAAGAAAAGACCTCAAGGATACATTCTAAAATCAGTGCTTTCACAGGTATCCGATCCGACTCACAAGGTAAACGTAATTTAGGCGATCTCGTTTCCCCAAAAACGATTTATACGCGATAGAGGATTTTTTTTATGTACAACAAGTTTTTTGGATTTAAGGAAAAACCATTCAAACTGGTGCCGAATCCGGCCTACTTTTACCTGAGCAAAAGCCATGAGGAAGCACTTGCCCATCTGAATTATGCGATATCCCAGGGAGACGGTTTCGTGGAAATTACCGGAGAGGTCGGTACGGGCAAGACCACCCTTTGCCGAGCTTTTCTCGAAAGTCTCAACGGAACGGTTGAAGCAGCCTATATATTCAATCCAAAGCTGGGCCCCAAACAACTCTTGAAAACCATCAATGAGGAGTTTGGGATCAAATCGGAGGGGGATAACACCAAAGATCTCATTGATACCTTAAACATGTTTCTCATACAAAAAAAGGCTAGCGGGAAAAAAGTGATCCTGCTTATCGATGAGGCTCAAAATTTAAATCGGAACGTTTTGGAGCAGCTGCGCCTGCTCTCCAACCTGGAAACCAATCGAGATAAGCTTTTACAGATTATTTTGGTGGGCCAACCGGAACTGTCGCAAATCCTTAATTCTCATGAACTCAGGCAATTGGGTCAGAGAATAACATTGAGTTATCAACTGGGGTCGTTGACATACAATGAATCCAAAGAATATATTCAGTACCGCATCGGTATTGCTGCGAATAAAACAGCAATTAAATTTGATCGATCTGCATACCGTCAGATTTATAAATATTCAAAGGGCATACCGAGATTAATTAATATCGTGTGCGACCGTGCACTTTTGACCGCATTTGTTTTAAATCAGTTCAAAATTACTGCCAACATTGCCAAAACATCAATTAAAGAACTTGCCAGCCGGGGTCACACCAAAGCCTATGGGCTTTCGACCAGCACATGGGTGTTGATGAGCCTGTCCTTTTTAAGCATTGTGTTCCTGGGTGCCGTACTGTATCATCCGATTGTCGACAAAATAGCCGATATATTCACCAGCCCTGCCGATCAACTAACTGAGGGAATTACCCAGACAGAATTAATCGATTCGCAAATGCCACAGGTTTCACAACAACCGGAATCACTAAATCAAGTCCAATCGATGGCGAACCTGCCGACAGGAACTGCTACGTCGGCCATAAGCCTTGCCTCTTATCTGATGAATATGGACGGACGCGGCTCCCGCCAACCTGCGCTGACGCATGCCATTAATCTGTGGAAAACAAAAACAGCGTTCACCCCTTATTTAGAGAGCATTGAAGATGATCAAAGCTATTTTCGTCTCTCTGCAAAATCGAGCGGTTTGTTCATTCATCGCATCGAAACGGATATCGCTTTACTGAAAAAACTAAATTTGCCAGCTATCCTTGAATTTTATCCTCCCGGAAGCCCAAGCCCTGGATATCTCACTTTAAGTCAAATAAACGGTGACAAAATTGTTTTGCAGGGCCGGGATGAAACCGACTGGATTGTAACGAATCTGCAAGAACTGGAATTCTACTGGTCCGGCGTGGCATATTTGCCTTGGAAAAACTTTCATTCCATTTGGGGCACAATACCGGTACAAACCTACAAGGATTCGGTCGTCACCTTGAAATTGCTGTTACAGGACCTTGGATATAAGGATGTGGCCATTAATGATCAATATGACGGTTTTGCGCAAGATGCGGTGAAATCCATTCAGGCGAAATACGGTGTCCCTGTCGACGGATATGTCGGCCCGCTTACAAAAATCATCCTGTATAAAGAAAAAAATTCTCTAGAAATGCCCTATTTGTCCAAATCAGGCCAATAAGGCTCATTTTCGTAAACGAGGGGTGGTGCTTGCATGCAGCCTATTATTGCTGGGGTTGAACCTCCCATAAAACAAAGGACTTTGTACGTTTGAGTACGATTTTAAAAGCGTTAAAGCAAATTGATCAAACCGCGCCGCCGGAAGACCTTCAATCCTGGCCGCCGAAAATTGATACAAAAGAGACGGTAAAGACCCGCATACAAAAAATTCGGCTGAACCGAAAGGTCTACCTGTCAACACTGCTGATGTTGATGATTGTAGCGGCGGTGTGGCTTGTATACAGCCAAAAAGACCTATTGTTGGCCAAAATATTTCCAGGTAGAATCTCACAAAATGATACGCTGGCTTCAGCGGGATCATCAGAAAATGGTCCGATTTACCAGGCCAAAATTTATCCGTCCTCATCTAAACAAACCTTCAGCTCTTCCAAAAGGGATGACGCCTCACGTAAGGAAAACAAGCGGGCCGATTTGAAGTCCGAACCCACACAGATCCGAACGGATAAACAGTCGAGACAGTTGCCTAAAATATCCGCTCGCCAAAAAACGGATAAAAATCCTATTTTTTCGGCAGCCGGCAAAAAAGAATCTCCACCGATGCCATCTTCATCCGCATCTCGAATTTCCCCATCTCAAATGGCCGATTCTAATAGGACCGTTCAAAGCAGGACCCGAGCCGCTGCAGCGGTGCCGCCGAAAAAAACGAGAGCAGCGGTTAAACAGGTCCAAAGATCTTACAGGCGTCTGGATGAATCAAAATTAACACTGCAAGCCATTGCCTGGTCAAAAGTTGCTGCTCAGCGGATTGCGGTTATCAATGGTCACATCGTACGGGAGGGCGAATCGGTAGAAGGCTTTTCCGTCACCCAAATTCGCCAGGATGACATCATCGTTAATGATGGAACAGAATCGTGGCGAGTCGAATTCAAGCTAAAATAAATACGCCAAAAATCGATCTGCCCTTCGTACACGGCGGTTCGGTTTTTTTATTTTATCCTCAAAAGGCTGATGTTAATTCCGATGGCGCTTAAAAAAACATTCAGCTCTAATCGAGCGCTTTGTCTTTTCCTGATGGTGGCGATCCTGGTGGGAATGGTTTTTGAGTTCAAACCATTGCTGACTTTGGAGTACAAGGCGTTTGATTTGATGTCGCTTTTCAGGCGAAGGTCTGCGGGCACTCCGTTGGCAATTGTCGCTATTGATGACAATAGCCTTGAGGGTATCGGAGACTGGCCTTGGCCGCGCTCTTACATTGCGAATATGGTTAACATGCTTTCAAAACATGGTGCCCATACGCTCGGTCTTTCCATTTTATTTCGTGACAGGGAATTGAACGCCAGTTTACCTGAAATTCAAAACCTCAGAGAAACACTTCGCAAGAAACCGCTGCTTGGCAAAAAGCAGACGCTGAATAAAATCGATCGGCTTCTGGCCCGAACCTCAAGCCGTTTGGATCACGACACGCGTTTGATTTCCGCCGTCAGAAGAGCTCGCAATGTTGTGCTGCCGCTTCGATTCGAGTTTTCCCGTTCTGAAAGTCCCAGCCCATCTGCTCTATCGGGTTGGCTTAAAATGAATTCGATCGAACCGGGTGTGAATTCAACCGGGATCGATCTGACGTCTGCCACGCCCGTTTTTTTATCAGACATGCTCGGTGATAAGCCCATAATCGCCAAGCAGATCCATCAGCCCTATACCGAGCTATCCAGAAAATCAGGCGGCCTGGGGCACACCAATCTCATTTCCGATCTTGACAATGTCATTCGTAGCGTTCCATTGTTGATCCAATACCAACAACGAGAATTTCCTTCATTTGCCCTGCAGGTGGCAATGAAATATTTTGGTGAGCATTTACGGAATGTTCGCCGGGTGTCTTCAGGCTTGCGCATCAAGCAGCGCCATATTCCAACGGTTGGGCCCCACCGGATGCTGATCGATTTCAACGGACAGAGCAGCAACATTCAGCAATTTTCATTTGTGGATGTAATGGAGGGTAGAATTCCAGCAAAAGCCTTCCGGCAAAAAATCGTGTTGTTCGGTTTAACTGCCACAGAATTCGCTCCACGATACAAAACACCCTTACATGACCAATTGACCGAAATTGAGTTTACCGCACATGCCGTTGAAAACCTCGTCAACCGCAAGCATATTTCCAGACCCGCATGGTCTCTGCCACTGGAAGTTATGGTTCTTTTATATTTCGGATTTTTTCTACTGTTTGTCATTCCAAAGGTGCAGCCCCGAATCGGGATGCTCATATTTATCATTTTTTTGGTGACATGGATCGGTGCTGCCGTCCTGTTGTTTATGATCCAGGGTTTCTGGCTGCGAATCATGACACCGATTCTTTTTGCGGCAATCGGTTTTGCACTCAGCGGATACAAACGGATGTCCGACAAGAGAGAAAATGAAAGTGTCGAATTAAACAAATCCTTGGGTTTGGCATTACAGGGTCAGGGAATGCTCGATATGGCCTTTGAACGCTTCATGAAATGTCCGGTTGAAAATAAATCGGTAAAGGAGCTACTCTATCACCTGGGACTGGATTTCGAAAGAAAACGTATGTTTAACAAAGCCCTGGCGGTTTATAACCATATTTCACAAGCGGGCGCCTTCAAGGACATCAAGGGCAGAATCAGAAATCTAAAAAAGATTGAAAACACACTCGTATTGCCGGCCGGCGCCAATAAAAAAGAAAACGCCTTATTTTTAAAGGATGCGACCGCCAAGCCGACTCTTGGGCGCTATGAAATTATCAAAGAGTTAGGCCATGGGGCAATGGGCACCGTCTATCTGGGTAAAGATCCGAGTATCAATCGTGAAGTGGCGATTAAAACGCTCAGCTATGCCGATGTGGAGCTTCAGCAACTGAATGAAGTTAAGGACCAATTCTTTCGAGAAGCTGAAGCTGCCGGAAAGCTTACTCACCCGAACATCGTCACGATTTACGATGTCGGTGAAGACCATGATATGGCCTACATTGCCATGGAACTGTTGATCGGCAAGGACTTGACCCATTTCTGTCAGAAAGGCACGCTATTGCCGATCCAACGCGTTCTTGGTGTGGTGGCCTCTGTGGCCAAAGCGCTAAATTATGCCCATCAGCAGGGCGTCGTTCACCGTGACATCAAACCAGCCAACATCATTCTATTGGAAAATGAGCAGATTAAAGTCGCTGATTTTGGCATTGCTCGAATTATGGCTTCATCGACAAAGACGCAAACCGGTGTGATATTCGGCACACCGAATTATATGTCACCGGAGCAGGTGGCCGGAAAAAAAGTAGACGGCCGTTCGGATCTTTTCTCCCTCGGGGTAGTTTTGTATGAACTGCTGAGCGGAGAAAAGCCGTTCAAAGGTGACAGCATTACCACGCTGATGTATGCGATCACCAATAATAGCTACCCACCGCTTTCGGAGATTGCACCCAAAACACCGCAAGGCTGTGTGAAAATCGTTAATAAATTGCTCAACAAAGGCGTCACCAAGCGTTATAAATCCGCCGCCCAGGTGGTCAAACAAATCAAACAGTGTCAGGCGGAATTAGAAAACACTTAAAGATAGTTGCAAAACATATATTTCAGAATACAACATGACCTTTCTGAAATTGATTTCCGAGATAGATTCAGCAATCCCCTATTTTTATTTTATTTGGTATGGTAATTTATTTCTGATACGTGACTATAACCTATTTCAAAAATAGTAGATCACGCCCAAGGGCACGACGCAAACCGATTCAAAAACGGAGCATACACGTTAGTATTCGAGTATTTTGAATCGGTTTGCAACAAAGCCCTTGGGTGTTAGATGCATTTTTGAAATAGGTTATAGAAAGGTGCTGCAGCAAAGTTAAATAAGTGATAAGATAAAAAACATTGGATGCTTCAAATAGCCCGCAGAATTTACAAGGAGGTCGGCAGCATGTTGAAAATAGAGTTAAAGTTTAAAGATAAAATTTTAAAACAAATTGAAACCGACAAAAGCGAAATCACCATTGGCAGAGGCAACAATAACGACATTCAGATTGACAATCTGGGGGTTTCCAAAACACATGCAAAAATAATTAAATACCCAGATGCTTACATGGTCGTAGACCTCAACAGCACTAACGGCACTTTTTTAAACAATAAACAGATCAAAAAAGCGAATTTAGCCCCACAGGACAGCATCACCATCGGAAAACATACCCTTTCCATTTCGTCCATCGACGAGGCCAAGGCTCCTGTGGAGGACCTGGCGGATAAGACGATAAAAGTATCCACACCTGAGTAAAATCAGCCATCGAACCTTAAATACCCTGACTTACACTTGATTTGACAAAATTGGAATGTAAGTTACAACTTCGTTTGACAATATGATATCACAACAATTCAGGAGCCTCTGAAAGTTTGTTTATGTTATCTTTACCGTAAGCTCTCGCGATAGTTCGAGTTAATGCTACCAACCCTCCTTTTGATGCTGCATAAGCAAAATAATCTTCTGAGTCTCCACGAAATGCGGCTCTTGAAGCAATGTTAATGATACGTCCCCCACCACACTTAATAAAATGCTGGATTGATAGCTTACATAATAAACCGGCCGAGGTTAAATTGATTTTTAATGTTCTATCCCAAACATCCAGCCAGTCTGTATTAAAGTCGTCTATTGGGGCGCTTAAATATACACCGGCATTATTTACAATCGTATCTATTCTCCCATATACTCTGATTACCTCTTCAAATAATTTTACAGTTTCATCTGCGCTATTCAAATCAGCCTGAAATATTTGAGAGTCATTACCAATTTCATTTTGTAGAACTTCTGCTTTTTGCCGATTCCTGTTAAAATGGATCGCA
>JASFTL010000159.1:0-8044 GCA_050053555.1 Desulfobacterales bacterium | reverse complement strand
TGGTCACAGAAGGGGCTGCGATAGGTAATGGTCCATGGCCATCTGATAGCTTTTTTCAGCAGCATTTCGCCCACAAGGCGAGAAACGCTTGTATTGTGTTCCGCAGCCTGAATGCGCGCCCAGCGGGCCGCCTCTTCATCAAGGGTAATGGTTACGTTTTTCATCACACAATAATAGTGTAACACGAAAATCGTGCCAACAACCAATTGAAGTTTGTCATTTTTATACAGGTTTTGTAATATCCTGCTGTAAATGGAAACTTCTAAATGTCGATTAAAAGAGCAAGGCTTTTCAGCCGGCAGCTGTACGGTGGAAGCGGATGGCAAGCGCCAGCTGGCCTGCCGATCCACGTTAAAATATGTCAATGGTGAAATTTACCGCCTCATTACTTCCGTTCACCTCTCCCGCCCGGAAAATTATCTGTCCATTTACCAGTCCGGGTGTAATTTTTCCTGCCGCAAATGCCACTCCTGGTACTTCAGTAAAGTAAAAGACGGTACCTGGTATGCACCAGGAGATATTCTGGAAGCGGCAGCGGCGTATGAAAAAACCGTCACCCAGTTTGAACCCCGCTCCCGGGCCACCTCCTGGCATGCCCATGATTCCTGCCGCTGCTGCGGCAGTTGTGTGACCCGTCAAAAACCCTCGGCATTTTGCCCCGCCGTACTGGAGCCCGACCAGGTCGTCTTAAGCCCTCAGGGATTCGGGCCCGCGCGAAATATAGTGGCTTTTACAGGCGGTGATATCACCTGCTGCCCGGATTTTTATGCGGATTGTGCCCGGCTTATCAAAAAGCGGACAAAGCTTTGGCTTTTAATTGAAACCAACGGCTATGGACTGACGCCTCACAACCTGGATTGTTTCGCCAAAAGCGGGGTGGACTCCTTCTGGCTGGATATCAAGGCCTTTGATGCCAAAACGCACAAATGGCTGACCGGCTGCACCAACGAGCATATTTTGCAACTGCCGCAGGAAATGATCCGACGAGGTTTTATGCTGGAGGTTTTATCCCTTTATATCCCCGGTCTGGTCGAGACCGATGATTTGGAAAACATCGCTCGCATCTTAACCGCCGCAGATGCCGACATCCCCTTTACAATTTTAGCGTTCTTCCCGGAATACAGAATGAAAGATTTTAACCGACCGAGCGTTGCTGAGATGGTGGAAGCCTACCAGCGGGTCAAGAAGGTGGGGCTCAAAAACATTCGCCTGGGAAATGTCGGTGTGTTTGTCCGCTCTGAGGCGGATCAGGCGTATTTGATGGAAAACGTCGATCCGGCAGCATTTTAATTAACCGCAGACGGACGCAGACCTTTTGGCCGAGCGACCTGCTCGGCCAAAAATTACCATCGCTTCGCGATATAATAAACGGGTAGCAAAAACGCCGTTTGCTGAAAGCATGTTTACAAGTTTTATTGATCTACTGCATATTTTATTATGTATATGATTAAATTGCCCGAAGGGCGTGCAGTATTGCCTTGGCCAGGTCGGCCAAGGCAATATAACATTGTCTGCAATGTCTGCGTTCGTCTGCGGTTAATTTTTAAAATTCTGGGTCTCAGAGAGCTGGGCGAGAGACGCGTTAACGGTGCGACAGGAAGAAAATTACCAGGCTTTCCACCAGCTCGGCCATATATTCAAAATCCAGTTTATCCATCGTGTCGGCAGGGGTATGATAATAGGGATTGCGGTAAAAGGCCGAATCGGTCACCATGACCGCTTTAAATCCCTGATCCCAGAAGGAGGCATGGTCGCTGAGTCTTACTGCCGGCATTACCCATCCGTTGAACGGAACGGTCAGCTTGATCACCGGAAGCTGATTATTTTTTTGAAATTGTTCGACCAGCCGCCCGGCGAAATCCCGACTTTTAAAATTATTGACAACGCCGATAAAATTACCTTTCTTGGGGTAATCCATAAACATGAGGGGAAAGGGGTACCCCTGGCAGCCCGGTTCATGACAAGTATAGCCGACCATTTCCAGACAGATCATGCCGTCAATTTGCTCTTTGGCTTTCCGCGCTATCTTTGCATACACCCGGCTGCCCATATGCCGGGTTCCGTACACCGGCGGTTCTTCCAGCGCAAAAAAAACAAATCTTACCGCAAGATCAAGGGCCTGGGTACCTGCCTGCTGGGCCAGAAGCCGGGCCACCTCCAGTTGCACGGCAACCGCACTGGCATTGTCATCCGCCCCCACGGTACCGCTCACCGAATCATAATGTGCACCGATCAGAATGCGGTGTTTGGGATGGGCATCAAAGGATATTTCAACCGCGATATTATCAACCGGCAATTGCGCATAAGAATAGGTCTGGTGGTCGACCGCAAGACCCAGCTCGCGCAAGAAAGACGTGATGTATAAAGCCGATTTTTTGTGATTCTGCGGAACACTGACGCTGCGTTCACCGATGGTCACCGTCAGCGCATGGACATGATCCTGAAGCCGTTGCTTGGTTTCCTGTAAATCAATCATAGCGCTTTTCCCTTTAAACGCATAAAGATGTTCAACCTGAGTCAAACTTAGTATGATGAAAATTATAATCGTCCCGGCTTTCATGCTAAACAATGGCAAATGGCGAGGTCAGACGTGTAAATTCTTATTTAAGCGTGATTAAGTTTTGTTTTTCTTCAATTCGAAAGTCAACTCCCAGAAATTTTTCACAGACATAGACATTGGATCGAATGTGTCCCGTGATTTGATCAGTCTTGATTTCCCCTCCGCAAAGCGCCATCAGCGGAATCAAGTTGTCTGCCAAATGACTGTCTACCGCTGCACCTGATTCCAACAAATTCAGCAACCTTTCAGCCGCCGCCGCCCCCACATCCTCGGCGGGTCTGCCCTTTTCCCCCAAGGCATCGGCTCCCATAAAAACGTTTCCCTGTCGGGAAACAGCCCACAGGGTAACAACCGTTCCGACCGAAGCCGTACGACAGTACTCTTGCTTAATCTTCAATGGATAGTTCTCGGCAAGGACATCAGATGCGCCCTTTGCCTGGCGTTCGGCGACCCTCGCACCTTGCAGCTTAGCGGATGCCACCGAATTGCCCTCAATCCGATTCAACGCGGGTTGAATCGCCAATTGCATCCGAGAAATATTCTTCCTTAAATGGGAATAAAAGGAATCGAATTTTTCCCGGCGGCGCACACAAAACCTGGGGGTAATCATCAGGTCTAATTCACCCTGGCCTTTGGGGTAAAACCCCCGCCGAATTATGTTAATTTGCAGGGATGCGAATTTGTTTAGAAAAGGCAAAATGACATTTGCAAAATAATCGATTGGAATACTCCATTTCGTATCGGTACCTCCCTTGATGCAAAGCCTGATCGTATCGTCGGCAAACATGCAGGGCAGCAGAATCGACTGCAAAAGGAGCGTTATGGACCCGGCGGTGCCGATATCCAGAACATATTGGCCTGAGATTAACGGCTGCGGTCGAACGCTTATCTTTGTCGCACCCAATTTGGCACCCTGCGCTTCGGCTGAGGCCATCTGTTGCAGCGCATCTATACAGCATAAATGCTGGGCTTTGAGGCCCGGCTTTGGTCGGTTGTGGCGAATCTTTTCAATGACAAACGGTTTACCCGTCAGAACAGAAAATGCCAGGGCCGTGCGCAGAATCTGCCCGCCGCCTTCCATATAGGAGCCGTCGATCTCAATCATATTACAGTTGAAATTTTAACCCATTTTCTTATGATGGTAATCATGAAAAAGCGTGGCCAAAAACCGATTCACCCCTGGGATTTGAAACCTGAAGAGGCGATTGCGCTTCAAACAAAGCTTTCCGCTCGAGTGATTCGAATATCACGCACCAAGCTCGAAAATATCGAGAAAGTCGCCGGTGTTGATACTGCATACCGCCAAGGCATCGCATCTGCGGCAGTTGTGGTAATGAACCTGACCAACCTGGAGATCCTGGAAGAAGCGCTGGCAGCAAAACCCGTTCAGTTTCCCTATGTACCCGGTTTGCTTTCGTTTCGCGAGGCACCGCTGATCCTGGAGGCGCTGGACAAACTGAAAACAGCGCCTGATCTATTGATGATCGATGGTCAGGGAATCGCTCATCCCCGACGTTTCGGCATCGCCAGCCATATCGGCCTGCTGAGCGATGTGCCATCTATTGGCTGCGCCAAAACCAGATTATTGGGCGATTATGACGAACCCCCATCCGCCAGAGGAAGGTTCTCATACCTGACGGACGGAAGCGAAACGATCGGAGCGGTGGTGCGCACCCGCACGGATATAAAACCCGTGTTCGTCTCGACCGGGCACCTCATAAATTTAAGCGACAGCATTCAGGTGGTTTTAAAATGCTGTCAGGGCTTTCGGCTGCCCGAACCCATTCGCAGAGCCGATCATCTGTCACGAAATCAAAAATATAGCCACTAAGACGCAAAGGCACGAAGTTTAGAATATAAAAAAATTTGATTTAGTGAAATCACTCTTAGTGAACTTTGTGCCTTTGTGGCAAATAAATGGTCATCGATTCATTAGTTCTTCGATTTCATCGGCTTCCCGCGGGATGGTTTTCGTTAAATCAACAGGACCTTTGGTGGTGATGAGGATGTCATTTTCAATGCGGACTCCGATGGATTCGTCTCGGATATAGATCCCGGGTTCGCAGGTGAAGACCATTCCGGGCACAAATTTGCGATACTTATCACCATAATCGTGCACGTCCAGTCCAAGATGATGGGAGGTGCCGTGGGGAAAGAATTTTTTATAGGGCGGTGAATCCGCGGATTGCTTCTTGACTTCTGATTTTTTCAAGACACCCAATCGAATCAGTTCAGCCTCCACTAACTTGGACACATCCTCTTGATATTTTTCCAGCGTATTTCCCGGTTTGAGCATTTTAATGGCCGCCTTTTGAATTTTGAGGACCGCATTGTATACTTCTTTTTGTCTTTTGGAAAACTTGCCGTTCACCGGAAGTGTTCGCGTTACATCAGCGGCAAAATTCGCATATTCGGCGCCGAAATCAATGAGTACCAGGTCTCCGTCATTGCATTGTTTATTATTTCTGACGTAATGCAGGGTGCAGGAGTCAATCCCTGAAGCCACGATGGTTTCAAAGGCCGGACCCCGTGATCGATGACGCATAAACTCGTGGACGATTTCGGCTTCGACTTCATATTCCCACACCCCGGGCCGGATAAAACCGAGCAGACGCCGAAATGCCTTGGCTGTTATGCCGCAGGCCTCTTTAATTAGTTCGATCTCCAGAGGGGATTTAACCGCTCGCAAATCATGCATAATGGGCGCTAACCGCTCATAATGATGCAATGGAAATGCCTGCCGGCACCACTTGATAAATCGCATGTCCCGGCTCTCAACAGTAACGGCTGCCCGCAGATGCTCATTCGTGTTTAGATAAATATTTTCAGACTGAATAATCAGCGGTCGCAAAATCGTATTCAGTTCAGAAGTCCAGTGGATCGTCTTAATCCCGGAGATATTCTGCGCTTGTTCTTTGGTGTATTTTTGCCCTTCCCAGGTTGCAATCTGTTCGTTGGTTTCCTTTATAAACAAAATCTCCTTTTGCTTCTTATCAGGAGCATCCGGATAAATAACCAAAACGGTTTCTTCCTGATCTATTCCGCTCAAATAAAATATATCTGTCTGCTGGATAAACGGATGAGTTCCGTCGGCGCTGGTCGGCATAAAGTCATTCGAATTGAAAATCGCAATTGAATTCGGTTTGAGTTGTTTACAAAAACGCTGCCTGTTTCGGGTATATAATTTAGGATCAATCTTTTGATATTTCATCATATCTTTCCAGTAGACGGTAAAGGGTTAACTCGTGTCCATCCGAAAATAAAAAATAGCAAGGATGAAAACTAACTTGAGAGCACCATAACATCTGGACTCGATTTAGTTTTACATAAGATGTGGCGTACGTAGTGTCAAGGAAACATTCAACGCTTATGGTTGGCACCTGAGCAAAAGAGGTTTCTCGGGAAGGCACTTCGGCTCTTAAACCGCTTCCCGCAATAATATTCTCAATGATGGAATTGCGGTATAAGTAGAAGATACGGACAAACGCATTAAGGTGGCGTACGGCACACGGCGCAAGGCATACGGCTTGAAACTCAAAAATGAATTCATGCCATAGACCTTGAACCTTAAATTTTATGAATGAGGAACGGACTGAGAAGCAATTGCTTTCCGGAACGAGCAATGTTAATTAAAAAGGCACCAGTGGATAAACTTTGATAACTGCATCAAATTTTAATTTTTTGTTATCTTCACCGGTTTCAACCCCTTCCTGCCCCTCGACAATCGTTAATATATTCTTTAACGGATAACTATACTGCAGCTTTTTATCTTTGACCATTACACTGAAAAACTCTTCATTGGCATCGACCAGCTCTGCTTCCTTAATTTCAGAAGAATTATCGTAGTTAATTCCGATCGCCTTACCCTTGTACCTTTTGAGCAAGCCTAATAATTTCGCATGGCGGTTCAGGTCTGCCTCGGCTGCTTGTGAGCCAGGTTCGAAAACCCCGCTGCCGGCAATCTGGATTTCTTGAGCGGATGCTTCCGCTTTTGCCTGGGCTTCTTTTTGCTTTTTCAACGCCTGTGCCCGGGCTGTCTTCTGCTTCTGGGTAGATTTGGCCTGGGCCTCCTTTTTCTTCAGCGCCTCGGCTTTGGCTTGAGCGGTTTTTTGCTTTTTTAAGGCTTCGGCTTTGACCTTGGCCAACTTTTTCTTTTTTAAAGCCGCTGCTTTTGCTTTGGCGGCTTTTTCCTTTTTTAAAGCATCAGCCTTAGCCTTATCTTCCCGTTGCTTTTTCAGCGCTTCCCTCACCTGGGCCTCCTGCTGCCTTTTCACCGCTTCCTCCTGAGCCTCGGCCTCTTGTTTTTTTGTCGGGACGTTTTCTGTGGCCGGTTCCTTAGGCATTTCTATCGTCGCATCCGGATGGGCCGCTACTTTATCTTGGACCGGCTCGTCTTTGACCATCGTCAATTCCGATTTGTCTTCAAGGTGTATTTCTTTTTCAGCCGGCTGCGCTGTAAGTGTCTGTTCGTCTTCGTTGCTTGCCGCTTCAGCAACTTCTGCTGCAGGTGTTTTCGCTTTGGCCAACTCGGCGGTCTCAGCTTTGTCCGGCTCGGCGACCTCGGATTGCGCCTGCTCAGATTTCTTTTTCTTGTGGTCTTCTTCCGGTAAGTTCGCAGACGTCGGCTTGGCTTCGCTTTGTTTTAAAGCCGCATGGTCTTTTTTCGTATCTTTTGTTTCTTCCTCAACGGCGTCTGATTTCACCGTCTTGTCAGCCTCTTGGGCAGCTGTCTCCGAGTGAGCCGGCGAATCGTTCGGCTTTTGGATTGTATCTGGTTTTGACTGCTCTGCCGGCTTGTCTGGCTTGACTTCAGATAAAAAGAGCTCCTCTGCATCGGCAGTAGTGGTAACCATTTCAATCGATGTCTCAATGGCTTCCAGCTCAATTTCATTAGTGGTCGGCTCCTGATTTTCCTCTGGTCGTTTCTCATCTGTAGATGCGGCTTCAGGCGGTGTTTCGGATGCCTGATGTTCGACCGGAATCGCCATCTCAATCGTATCCTCAGCAGGATCAGGTCTCACAACCGCTTCATTGTTCGCCCGATCATTTCCGGCTGCAGGATCACTCTGCGCCAATATTGCCTCCGCATCTTCTATGGCTTTTCTTTTTTGTTCGTCTCGGTCGTTCTGCATCTGCATGGCATGATTTTTAACGAAAATAATCCCGCACTGTGCACACGACTCCGCCAGATAATGATTCGCAAGACCGCATTGCGGGCATGTCATCTGGTTTGATTCCATTTTAATAACTCCTTTTGTTCTGTGAATGAAATGTAGATCAATCCGGCTTATTTTGAGGTACAATATGCCGAGTGTAGACGTTTAGGGCCGGATTATAATGAGATTATCGGCTCAAGGTTGTTTTTTCTTAAATAATATATTGCCAGATTGAATTCTCGATGGCGGACAATGAGATATACATGCGGAACTGACAAAAATATTTTACATGATTACAATATCTTATAAACTCACCCGCTAAAAACGA